>CAIXSE010000197.1 GCA_903921965.1 uncultured Thermoleophilia bacterium
CGGCTGGACGTCTCCAGCGCCGGGTCGAGGAAGATGCCGCCGAGGTACGGCCGCCAGAACCCGTCGACCATGTCGGCCGAGAAGCCCTCGCGCCGCAGGGCCTGCGCCGTGGTCACCTGCGGGCCGTCGAGCAGCTCGCTGAGCGAGTGCCCGGTGAGGCGCGAGCGCAGGCGGGCCACGCGGAGCTTGTCGAGCACGGTGCCGGGGCCGTCCGCCAGTGAGCGGGCGCCGTCCAGCGGGTGCCGGAACGGGTCGGCGAAGCGGGTCACGCGTCCCCCGCGCCGGATGAGTGCGCCCGGGTAGAAGGGACGCAGGCCGAGCGCCTCGTAGTCGAACGCGTGCCGCGCCTCGGGGTACGCGGTGGGGAGGACCTGGAAGCCGCGGTCGAGGAGGAACCCGTCGACCGCCTCCGTGCGCACGCGCCCTCCGGGCGCGTCCGAGCGCTCGAGCACGCGCACGTCCACGCCGTGCCTCGCGAGCTCGAGGGCACAGCTGAGGCCGGCCATCCCGGCGCCGACGATGAGGACCTCACTCATGGTCACACCCCCTGTGCGGCCTCGGCCGCGCCCGTGTCTGCGGCGCCGGGCAGCACGCGCTCCCAGTACCGGGCGAGGCGGGTCAGGTCGGCCTCGTTGAAGTGGCTGAGGAACAGGCGGCGGACGCTCGCCAGGTGCGTGGGCCGCGCCTCGTCGAGCTTCGCACGGCCCGCCGCGCACAGGACCGCCCAGTACCCGCGGCCGTCCTCGGCGCAGCGCTCGCGGCGCACCAGGCCGTCGCGTTCCATGCGGTCCACGAGGCGGCTGACGCCGCTGGCGCTCAGGAGCACCGACGCGCTGAGGTCGCTCATGCGCAGGCGCTCGCCACCGGCGTCGCCGAGGTGCAGCAGGACCTCGTACGAACGCAGGCCGATGCCGTGCGCGGCGGCGAGATCGGCGTCCATGGACTTCAGCAGGGAGGCCTGGACGCGCAGCATGCCGCGCCAGGCTGCGAGCTCCGAGGCGCTCAGGGCGGTGTCATCGGTCGGGTGCGGCATGGGGCCCTGCTCCTTGGACGGTCGAGGGGAGTGTATACCTCCCAGTGTCCGCCGGGTGTTTGCGGCAGCTACCTACGACGAGTAGAGTAGTAGCCCTAGGCGGCCCCGGCACCTTGGGGCCACAAGCCGGCCGTCCAGAGCGTGACGAACGCGTCCCCGGCGTTTACGGGAACGCTGCGAGTATCGACCCCTTAGTCGAGTAGGACGGAGGTCCGGTCATGTCAGAGTCATCAGCCGCGTGGCAGCGGCGCGAGCGCAGTCGCGACCTCACCGGTCTGGGCTGGCTTGAAGCAGACGTGCTCCGCGTCGTGTGGGACAAGGGCGAGGTCACCGTCCGCGACGTGTACGAGGCGCTTCGCGAGCAGCGGCGCATCGCCTACACCACGGTCATGAGCGTGCTGCGCAACCTCGCCGCGAAGGGCCTGCTGGAGCAGGACCGCACCAAGGCGGCCTACGTGTACCGCCCCAAGGTCACCGACGAAGAGGTGGCGCGCGGCATCCTCGACGCCCTCGTCGACAAGATCATGGGCGGGCGCACCGAGCCGCTCATCGACTACCTGCAGCACCCGCGCGACTGACCGGAGCGTGAGCGGCGCCGAGCCCCTGGTCCAGGCCTTCCTGGACGACCTCGCCGCCGACGACCCCGTCCTCGCCGCCGGGCTGGGTCTTCGTGCCGGGACCGGCCGGCTGCCCTCGTGGTCGGCGGCGGCCGTCGGCTCGCGTCTGGCGATGGCCGAGCGGCACGCGGAGCGCCTGCGCCCGCTCGTCGCGGCGGCCGACCCGGCGACGGCCGTCGATGCGTTCGCCGGGCTGCAGATCGCGCGGCGGCTCCGGCGCCAGTACGTGCTCCAGGGCGCGCACCGCCGGCTTCCGGGGGCGTACCTCGACCAGCTCTTCGGCGTGCTTCCCCTCCTCCTCCGCGAGATCGGTCCGCCGGCCGAACGCGTCGACGTCCTGGCCGGTCGGCTGCTCGCCGTCCCGGCCCTGCTCGACGAGGCCCGTGAGAACCTCGAGCGCGGCCTCCCGCGTGTGGCCGTGGAGGTCGCCGTGGACCAGGCCCAGGGGCTGCTCGAGCTGCTGGGCCCGACCGTGCGGGCCTTCGCCGCCGAGGCGGGCCGCCCGGGCGCGCTCGACCGGCCCTCGGCCCTGGCCTGCGCGGCGGTCGCGCGCTTCGAGGACTTCCTCCGCGACGACCTGCTCCCCGGCGCCTCGGACGAGTGCGCCGCCGGGCGAGACGTCATCGAGGACGTGCTGCTCTGGGAGCACGTCCTCGACGAGCCGCCCGAGGACCTCGCCGCCTACGGCCGCGAGGTCCTCGCCGCGTCGCGCGCCGGCATGCTCGAGGTCGCGCGCGAGCTGGGTCACGACGACGTGGCGGGCGCCGTCGGCGTCGTGCTCGACCACCACCCCGAGGCCGGCGGCATCGTCGCGGCCTACGAGGATGCGGTGCTGGCCGCGAAGCGGTTCGTCCTCGACCACGACATCGTGTCGCTCCCCCGCGAGGAGGAGCTCCGGGTGGTGCCGACACCGCCCTTCCTGCGCAGCCTGCTGCCGTTCGCGGCCTACGAGCCGCCGGGGCCGTACGACGCGCGGCAGCTCGGCCACTACTTCGTCACGCCGCCGCGCGACGGCCTCGAGGGCGACGCGCTGCTCGAGGCGCTGTACAACCACCCGTACGCGTCCATGCCCACCACCGGTGTGCACGAGGCGTACCCGGGCCATCACCTCCAGCTCGTGAGCGCCAACGGCGCGCCCACCCTGGCGCGGCGGATCGCCCACGTGCCGAACGGCGGCAACATCCTCGTCGAGGGGTGGGCCTTCTACTGCGAAGAGCTCATGGAGCGTGAGGGGTTCCTCAGCGACAGCGCCGTGCGCCTCATGCGCCTCAAGGACCAGGCGTGGCGCGCCGCTCGCGTGGTGATCGACGTCGAGCTGCACCTGGGGCTCATGCCGTTCGCGGAGGCCGTCGGGTTCCTCGCCGAGGCGGCGCACATGAACCCGGCCGACGCCGACGCCGAGTGCCGGCGCTACGTCCTCGACCCCGGCCAGGCCATGAGCTACCTGCTCGGCCGGCGGGAGGTCCAGCGCCTCGCCGGCCTGTACTTCGCCTCCCGGACGTCGACGCTGCGGGAGTTCCACGACGAGCTGCTGGCCTGGGGTTCGCTGCCGCCGGCGGTGATCGCCTGGGGCATGGGCCTGGCGCCGCCGCCGGCCGCCGCCCTCCTCACGCGTTGACGCGCCGCCGCTCCTCGCCGCCGTGCAGGAGCACCTGGTCGCGGCCGCCGGCCTTCGCCCGGTAGAGGGCCTTGTCCGACAGCTCCATGAGCTCGTCGAGGTCGGTGGCGTCGCGCGGGCACGTGGCCACGCCGACGCTGATCGTGATGTTCACGTCCGGCGGCAGGCCGAGGCCCGTGTAGCGCATGCCGCTCAGGGCGCGGCGCACGCGCTCGGCCACGAAGAACGCCTTCTCGCCGGGGGTGTTGGGAAGCAGGACCGCGAACTCCTCGCCCCCGTGACGCGCGCAGATGTCGGTGGTCCGCAGGGCGTCGCGGATGGCCTGCGCGACGGTCTGCAGCACGCGGTCGCCGGTGGCGTGGCCGTAGGTGTCGTTGAAGTCCTTGAAGTGGTCGATGTCGATCATGAGCACGCTGAGCGGCTCCTGGTGGCGCAGGCTGCGCTCGATCTCCTCGCCGGCGCGGTTCATGAAGAAACGGCGGTTGTAGAGGCGCGTGAGGTGGTCGGTCACCACCTGCCGGCGGATGGCGTCGTACTTGTGGGCGTTCGTGAGGGCGCTCTGCACGTGGTTGCGCAGGGCCTCGAGGATGTCGTCGGAGAGGAGCGCCACGTAGTCGCTGCTGGTCGACGTGCAGAGCACCGCCATGTCGCCCATGTTCTCCACCCGCACCGGGATCACGACCTGGCCCTGCATGGTCTGCGGGAACAGCGTGCAGGTGTGGCCGGTGCTGCGGACGAGCTGGTCGCCGGCGATGGCCTGGCGTACCGGGCAGTCGGGCGTGAAGGCGCAGCAGTCGGCGGAGATCTGCGGCAGCGCCACGCCCTGCGATCCTTCCAGCGAGAAGGAGCGCGCGTCGGCGTCGAGCTGCAGCAGCGCGGCGAAGTCGGCGTGCAGGAACTGCCGCGAACGCGAGAGCACCCTATCCACCGTCTCGGCATAGGGGAGCGCGGCGTTCATCTCCTTGCCCAGCTCGCCCACGTCCATCAGCTGGCGGTTGAGCTTCTGCACGCGCTCGAGGTCGGCCTTGATGCTCTGCGAGACCCACTCCTTGTCCTCGTCGGCCTTGAACACGGCGATGAGCGTCCCGACCAGGTAGCCGAGCTCCTTGATCTCGTCGCGGTAGTAGGGGTCGCTGCGCTCGTACGCGCCGCCGAGCCGAGCGCGGGAGCGGCGGATGAGGCCCATCAGGGGGCGATAGACCCAGACGTCGAGCACGAGGGCGACGGCGATGAACGCGGCGAGGGTGACCGCGGCGAGGAGCCACACCGGCCCGGCGTGGAACCACAGCGTGGCCGCGAGGAAGAACGCCCCGAACACGACCGCCACTACGGCGACGGTCTTGAGTTCGAGGCTCACCCCGCGGTCGTAGCCGAGACTGTCGCCCCGGCGCCGTTCAGGATGCTGCTCGGTCGTGGCGGGCCTCACGGGTCGTGCCGGTCTCTTGGGGTATCGGCAGAAGGTCCGCTTCCATGAGGGTCGCGGGGAGGGCCCGCGGAGCGTCGCGAGGCGCGGCCCGGGCGCCTCGCCGCCGGCTCAGAGGCGGCCGAGGATCCGGCGGTCGTGCGTGGGGCGCGGGCACGCGCGGCGCTCTCCCACCCGCCGGTCCCGCACGTAGTAGACGCAGGCCGCACAGAAGGTGCTGCAGGTGAGCCGGGTGTCGACGTCGGCGACGCAGAGCATGGGCTGTGACACTGTGCGCGACTCGTTCATCGCGCAGGTGTTCGGCGCCTCCCCGCCGCTTCCTGCGCGCAGGCGTTGCCCGGCCGGGCGGCGGGTTCAGCTCTGCAGGTAGCTCTCCACCACGGTGAGCACCTGGGCGATGCGGAAGGGCTTGGTGATGTAGCCGTCGATGCCCACGTCGGTGGCACGTTCCATGTCGGTGGCCATGGCCTTCGCGGACAGGCCGACGATGGTGATGTCCTTCGTCGTCGGGTCCGCCTTCAACTCGCTCACCGCCTCGTAGCCGCTGACCACGGGCATCATCATGTCCATGAGGATGAGGTCCGGATGGTGCTCGCGGGAGAGGTCGACGGCCTCGCGCCCGTTGGTGGCTTTGTAGACCGTGTAGCCCTGTGTCTCGAGCGACATCGAGACGATGCTCAGGATGTCGGGGTCGTCGTCGGCGACGAGGATGGCCTTGGCCACTGGAAGAACCTCCTCAGCTGATCTTGCCTGCGGCCAATGGATCGGCCGGTCTCGTTGATATCGGCATGGTGAAGATGAAGCTGGAGCCCTTGCCCAGCTTGCTCTGCACGCGGATCGTCCCGCCGTGCAGCTCGACGAGTTCCTTGACGATCGCCAGTCCCAGACCCGTGCCCCCCTGCGAGCGCGTCGCCGACGAGTCTATCTGAGTGAAGCGCTGGAAGACCTTGTCCTGGTCCTCCTTGGCGATCCCCATCCCGGTGTCGTTGACCCAGATCTCGACCATGCGGTCGACGGTGCGCGCCTCGACGCTGAGGCTGCCGTTGTCGTGGGTGTACTTGATCCCGTTGGTGAGGAGGTTGAGCAGGATCTGGTTGAACTTGGCGGGGTCGGCGAACACCAGCGGGAGGTCGGTGGGGAGGAAGGTGGAGATGCGGATCCTCTTCTCCTGGGCGCGCGGCTTGACCACGGGGAGCACCCCGAGGAGCGCCGCGCGCAGGTCGACCGACTCCGGGTTGAGCTCGAGGCGGCCGGCCTCGATCTTGGTGAGGTCGAGGATGTCGTTGATGAGGCCGAGCAGCGCCTCGCCGCCCTTCAGGATGCTCTCCACGAAGGCGGACTGCTTCTCGTTGAGCTCGCCGGTCATGCCGCTGAGCAGCATGTCGCTGTAGCCGATGATCGACGTGAGCGGCGTGCGCAGCTCGTGGCTCATGGTCGCCATGAAGTCGCTCTTGAGCTCGTCGAGGTGTGTGAGCTCCTGGTTCTTGCGCGCCAGCTCCTCGTTGTACTGGATGTTGCGCACCACGAGCGCGACCTGGTCGCTGAGGGCGCGGAGGGTGGCCACGGCGGCGTCGCCCACGTTCTCGTTCTGCTTGTAGAGCAGGCAGAGGACGCCGAGCTGCTCGTTCTTGGCCTCGAGCGGCGCCAGGAGGAAGCCGTGGAAGCCCTCCTTCTCGACGATCTTCAGCAGGCGCGCCATGGCCTGGTCGGTGATCGTCTCGAAGCGGGCGGCGCCTCCGGCCGCGAGCTCGACGATGCCGAGCTCCCGCAGCCGGCGCACCATCGCCTCGTCGAAGGTGCCCACCGCGGCCTTGATGTCGTGCTCGCCGGTGTTGTGGTTGAGCACCAGGGCGAAGCCCGCGCCGGTGCCGGTGGAGCCCATGACCTGGCGCAGCGCGTCGGGCATGAGCGAGTCGACTTCCTGGTGCTTGAGGAAGACGCGGCTGCTCTCGCTCATCACGCGGAGCTGCTCGTTGGTGGCCTTCATGCGGCGCAGCTGGGCGTCGGTGTCGGCCTTCGCGTTCGTCAGCTGGACGGTGCTCTTGACCAGGGCGTTGGCGAGGCGCCCGGCCAGCAGCGCGACCAGGAGGAACGCCGCCACGTGCAGGCACACCGAGATGAGCATCCAGGTGGCCGAGGCGTCGGCAGCGGGCACCATGCCCGAGGCGGCGTGCAGGCCCAGACGCTCGAAGGCCCAGACGCCGGCGTAGGCGGCGCCGGCCGCCACGGCCGTGGCGTACGGCGCCCACACCGGGAGGAACACGGTGGCGAGGATGATCGGCCACACGTAGAACACGGCGGCCGGGCTGAGGGCGCCGCCGCTGTACGCGACCGCGACCGTGACCAGGGCGAGGTCGACCACGACGACGGTACCGGTGAGCCGGGCCGAGTCGGCCCGCCTCTCGAGCAGGAAGAACGGCAGGTTGACGGCGACCACCAAGACGGCCGCGACCACGAGCAGCGTCGTGTCGACGCTGCCGTCGCCCAGCTGGACCCAGAGCACGGCGACGAGGAGCGCGAGCGTGAAGAGCACCCGCGCCCAGAGGACCTCGTGAAGTTGCCTGCGCAGATCCATCGCCTGCCTCGTCTCCCGGCGTCCACGGTACGGCGGGTAAAGTATTCTATCGCGGGACCAGATGTCCGTCTCGGCGCGGACACGCCGTCGCGTGCGCGGCGGCTGGTCGGAAGGAGGA
>CAIXSE010000198.1 GCA_903921965.1 uncultured Thermoleophilia bacterium
CGCCCGACCTTCTCGGGGTCGAGGTCGAACGTCACCGCGATGTGGAAGCCACGCTCCTCGAACCCGCGGTAGGAGAGCAGTGCCCGCCCGAGGTCGCCGACGCCCACCAGCGCGACCGGCTGTGTCTCGTTCGTGCCGAGGATGCGCCCGATGGTGCGGCTCATCTCGTAGACGTTGTAGCCGCGGGCGATGTTCCCGAAGGTGCCGAAGCTGGAGAGGTCGCGGCGCAGCTGGGCCGGCGTCACGCTGACGAGTTCGGCGAGCTGCTGGGAGTGGACGAACTCGACGCCGTCGCGGTCGAGCTCCTCCAGGGCCTTGCGGTAGACGCTCAGACGCTCGACCGTCTGCAGGGAGACGTGCTTCTCAGGCCGGGCCGGCACCGCGGCGTCTGCCGCACCCGTCCGCTCTGCCTGCCGATCCTCGTCCACCGTCCCCTCCGGCTCCGTTGCACTGTGATTCTATTCACAGCATCTCGCCACGTCAAGCACCGGGAGTGAAGCGGTCGTCCGGGAGGGACGGGGCCGGCCGGGCGCGGCTGGTCCGGAGCGGCGCTCCGCGCGGACGCGTCAGCGGCCGAGCGCCGCGTTCAGCGCCGCGATGGACGCCGGCGGCGTGCCGCAGCAGCCGCCGACGACGGCGGCGCCGAGCGCGGGGAACCGCGAGACGACGGCGGCGAAGTGCTCCGGCGTCTCGCCGTACACCGTCTTGCCGTCCTCGAGGCGGGGCTGACCGGCGTTGGGCTGCGCGATCGTGCGCCCGCCGTTGAGCTCCGCCAGCAGCGGCACGAGCTCTTCCATGGGCTCGGCCGAGATCTCGCAGTTGCAGCCGACCATGACGGCCCCGGCCTCGCGGAGCGCGGCCACCGCCGTGGCGGGGTCGACACCCATCATGGTGCGGAACCCCTTGGGCGACGGCTTGAAGGCGAGACTGGCCAGGACGGGGCGGCCGTCGGCCGCCGCCACGGCCGCCTCGACGGCGATGCGCGCCTCGGTGATGTCGAACATCGTCTCGATGTTCAGCAGGTCGGCGCCGGCGCGCAGGAGGGCCTGCGCCTGCTCGAAGAACGAGGCGCGCAGGCTCTCGGGGTCGGCGTCGCCCATGGGCGCGAGCATCTTGCCGGTGGGGCCGATGTCGCCGGCGACCCACCGGCCGGGGAACTCGCGGTCGCGGACGCCGGCCGCCAGGCGGGCGCCGGCCTCGTTGAGCTCCACGGCGCGGTCCTGCAGGCCGTGCGCCTCGAGGCGCAGCGACGAGCCGCCGAAGGTGTTGGTGTTCACGATGTCCGAGCCGGCGGCGTAGAACTGCCGGTGGATGTCCTCGACCTCCGCCGGGTGCGAGGCGTTCCACTCCTCCGGGCACTCGCCGGCGGCGAACCCGCGCTGGGACAGGGCGAGGCCGAGGCCTCCGTCCAGCAGGAGGGTGCGCCCGGCGATGAGGGCTTCGAGGTCCACGGGCAGAGTCTAGCAGGCCTCAGCCGCCGGCGGCGATCTCGCGCACCAGCTCGTCGGCCTCCCGGTGAGGGACTCCCAGGCAGACGTGCAGGGCCGCGGCGGCATCTCTCCGCGAGAGGCCGCGGCCGAGGAGCGTCCCGGCGGCCGCGCGCGCCTGCGGCCGCGCGGCGGCGCTCTCGTCGATCGCCGCCCCCAGGTCGATGACGACGGCGATCTCGCCGCGCACGGCGCCGGTGTGTCCCGTCCCGTGAGCGGCCACGGGATAGCGGTCGCTCAGCTCCTGCAGCGTCCCGCGGACGACCTCCTCGTGCACCTTGGTGAGCTCGCGGCAGACGGCGGCGCGCGCCTGCGGCAGCGCCGCCGCCAGCGCCGCCAGGCTGTGGCTCAGGCGCACGGCGGTGTCGAAGGCCACGACCAGGCCGCCGCAGCGGCGCCACTCGTGCAGCGCCGCCTGCACCTCGCGCGGGCGGCGCGGCAGGTAGCCGGCGAAGCGGAAGCCCTCGCCCTCGAACCCCGCGGCCACGAGCGCCGTGAGCACCGCCGAGGCACCGGGGAGCACGGTGAACGGCAGGCCTTCGGCGATCACGCGCGCGACGAGGCGCATGCCGGGATCCTGCACGCCCGGCATCCCGGCATCGGTGACCAGGGCCACGTCCCGCCCCTCACGCAGGACCCGCAGGACCTCCTCCGTCTTCTTCGCCTCGTTGTGCTCGAACAGGCTGGTCAGCGGCACGTGGACGTCGAAGTGGGTGAGGAGCTTGCGGGTGTGGCGCGTGTCTTCGGCGGCGACGAGGTCGGCCGCACGCAGCGCGTCCAGGACCCTGGGGGTGACGTCTCCCAGATTGCCGATGGGCGTCGCGCACACGTACAGCATCGGGGCCACCTCCCTACCTCGTTCACCCCATTCTGTCAGCGCACGCGCGTCGACACGACCCGTTTGCGGAATCTTCTGGAGTGACGGAAAGGGGGACCCATGGTACTCGAACTTATGGTCTGCCGGGAGTGCGGCGCGGAGTTCGGGGCCGACCTCTTCTCGGAGGACCCCAGCGAGACGATCGTCTGCCCGCTGTGCGGGACCATCGTGCTCGACGCCATCCCCGTCGAAGACCGCAGGCTCCACATCCACGTCCTCGCGGGCCAGGCGCCGCCTGACCACGAGCGGCTGTCGGCCTGAGACCGCGTGACGTGGAGCGAGGGCCGGGGCGCCCGCGGCGGCCCGGCCCTCGGCGTGCGGCGGTATGCTGTAAGCATGGAGCCCACCTGCAGCGTGCGCGTGGCCCGCCTCGCCGACGCCGCCGCCCTCGCCGACCTGAGCACGCAGCTGGGGTACCCCTCCAGCGAGGCCCAGGTACGCGGGCGCCTCCGCCTGCTGGAGGATCCCGAGCGCACACTGCTCGTGGCCGAGTCGGGGGGCGTGGTGGCCGGCTTCATCGACGTCCACGTGCAGCGCACCGTCGAGGAAGACCCGTACGGCGAGGTCGGAGGGCTGGCGGTCACGCGGGAGCGCCGGGCGTCCGGGATCGGCCGCGCCCTGCTGGACGCCGCCGCGGCGTGGGCGCGCGACCGCGGTCTCTCGCACCTGTGGATCCGCGCCAACCTGGCCCGCGGCACAGCCGCGCACGGCTTCTACGAGCACGCCGGCTGCCGCACGGTCAAGGACCAGCGCGTGTACGAGCTCCCGCTGTGAAGCGCATCGTCCTCGGCGACAACCTCGAGGTACTGCGCGCGCTGCCCGACGGCCTCGCGCGCCTCGTGTACATCGACCCGCCGTTCAACACCGGACGCGTGCAGAGCCGCACGCGCCTGCGCACGGTGCGCGACGACGACGGCGACCGGCGGGGCTTCGGCGGCCGCCGCTACCGCACCGAGGTGCTCGGCGGCCGCGCGTGGGCCGACGACTTCGACGACTACCTGGGCTTCCTCGCGCCGCGGCTCGAAGAAGCGCGGCGCGTGCTCGCCGCCGACGGCTCGCTCTTCTTCCACATCGACGGCCGCGAGGCCCACTACTGCAAGATCCTGCTCGACGGCATCTTCGGCCGCGTCTCGTTCCTCAACGAGATCGTCTGGGCGTACGACTACGGCGGCCGGCCCCGCTCGCGCTGGCCCGCCAAGCACGACACCATCTTCTGGTACGCGGCCGACCCGCGCCGGTACGTCTTCCGCTACGACGACATCGACCGCGTCCCGTACATGGCGCCGGGCCTCGCCGGGCCCGAGAAGGCAGCGCGCGGCAAGACCCCCACCGACGTCTGGTGGCTCACCATCGTGAGCCCGACGGGCAGGGAGAAGACGGGCTACCCCACGCAGAAGCCGCTCAAGCTGCTCGAGCGCATCGTGCGCGTGCACTCCGACCCCGGCGACGTCGTCCTCGACTTCTTCGCCGGCAGCGGCACCACCGGCGAGGCCGCCGCCCGGCTCGGGCGCGGCTACCTC
>CAIXSE010000199.1 GCA_903921965.1 uncultured Thermoleophilia bacterium
AGATCGACTTCCTCGTCGACATGTTCGCGGCGCCGACGCGCATCTGGGGCGTGCAGCGCGGTCACGAGGTCGTCATGACCAAGGACGGCTGCGTCAACGCCCTCAACTCCTCGCGCATGTCGAGCGGCGTCACCGCCCCGACCAACCGCGAGGTGGGCGTGCGTCTCTTCGAGTCGATGCTCGGCTTCGACTCCATGGAGGTCGCGCACAACGACTACTCGGTGAAGCCACAACGGTTCCTGAAGGCCCTCGAGCAGGTCCACATGGAGATCCTGCAGGAGGTCACGATCTTCCCGCTCTTCTACGGCTTCATGCCCAACCTGGGCCTGTACTACCGGCCCGACGGCTCGTTCGAGAACCCGTCGGACCTCATGCCCATCGGCAAGATCCCCGAGGCGCGCCGCACGCAGGAAGAAGCTCTCGAGAAGTGCATGGAAGACTGCATCGAGATGAGCGACTGCATGCTCGACATGGGCGCCGACGGCATCGACTACGACACCACCGCCTCCACCGGTGACGCCGAGTTCCTGGCCGTGCTCAAGACCACCGAGCACGTGGCGGGCGAGACCGGCCTGCCGGTCGAGGTCGGCATGTCCGCCGAGATGGTGCTGGGCTTCCACGGCCAGCTCGAGTACAACGGCAAGCGCCTCGCCGGCATGTGGCCGCACCAGCAGCTGCAGGTGTGCGAAGAGGCCGGCGTGGCCATCTTCGGCCCGGTCTGCAACACCAACACCAAGAAGACCGTGCCGTGGAACCTCGCGCGCGCCCTCACCTTCGTCAAGGCGTGCACCGAGATCGCGAAGATCCCCGTGCACCCCAACGTGGGCATGGGCGTGGGCGGCGTGCCGATGTTCGAGACCCCCGCGGTCGACGTCGTGACGCGCTGCAGCGCGGCCATGATCGAGATCGGCCACGCAGACGGGTTGTAGGTCGGCACGGGTGACCCGGCCGGCATGCACATGGCGCATCTGCTGGCCTCGTCGATGGGCGGTATCCGCGCAGCCGGAGACCTGGTTGCCCGCATGCAGCTCCAGAAGATGAGGATCGACGATGCCAAGAAGTACGTGGCCGACAAGCTCCACGTGACGCCGCTCGACCTGTCCGACCCCACCGTCATGCGAGGCCTCAGGGAGGAGCTCGACATCGGTGTGGTCACGGGTGTGCCCGGCATCGCCAAGGGCATGGCCGCGAAGTGCCGTATCGCCGAGTTGCTCGACATCAAGATTAACTCCGTCGAGCAGTTCAAGAAGAAGACCGGTCTGCACTACTGAGCCGGCGGCTGGCCGCCGCCACGCCCGGCGCGGCGGCGGTCCGGCTCCTGCAGACCACGGGCCCCGGCCGCCTTCAGCGGCCGGGGCCCGTTCATATCGCAGCGATGGGCCGCCCCGGACGTGACGTTCCGTATCCACGAGCGCTCTCTGCCGAGTGGGCTTCTCCGGCCCCCAAACGCTTGCCGTCACCCACTTCGCGGCGTAGACCGAGGACATACGAGGCCCCGCGAGGGTCGGCTGTGCTCGGCGTGTCGGGGACCGACGCTGTTCGGGGTCCGAGGTCAACCGGAAGGGGCCGGTCATGGGCACTCGGAGCATCCATTCGAGAGGCCGGACGTTTGCCGCAGCGTCGCTCGTGGCGCTCTGCGGGGCGCTCGTCCTCGCTGCCTGCGGTGGCTCGGGAGCCACGGTCGCGAGCACACCGCCGGCGACGCCGGGCGAGGCCGCCGTCGCCCCGTCGCCCTCGCCGAGCTGGAGCCCCACGGTCACTCCGGCGCCGATACCCGTCGTCAGCCCAGGTGACGAGCTGCCCTCGTTCTCCACGCTCACGAAGATGTTCGCGTACGACAGTTCCGAGCCGCTGGACTACAAGGAGCTGACCAACCTCGACCAGACCGTTGACGGCGTCAGGTTCCGCTGTGTCACCATCCAGACCGGCGGTGAGCTGGTGCCGGGGTTCCTCGCGCTGCCCCAGGGAGCGGGACCCTTCCCGGTGGTCGTGTACGCACCCGGCTCGAACACGGAAGCCATGATGTGGTCGTCGGTCGCGGCCGGCCTGGCGAAGAAGGGGTACGCCGGGCTGCTGCTCGAGGAATCAGGCGGACCGTTCTGGACGTACGACGGCATGGCGGACGGCCAGGCGTTCGTACGGTACACGGTGGACGCACGACGCGTCATGGACCTGCTCGCGACGATGCCCGAGATCGACATGACTCGTGCCGGCTTCGTGGCCTGGAGCAACGGCTGCCGGCTGGGCAGCTTCCTCTCGGGCGTGGACGATCGTTTCAAGGTCTTCGTGTTCGACGGCCTGAACAACCAGGACGTCACCACCTGGACGGCGGCAGAGAAACGCGATCTGAAGGCCCGGGGGGTCGATCTGGAGGCTTATGCCGCGCAGCAGTCGATCTTCGACCCCGCGCTGTACTTCTCTCGCAACAAGGACGCCCGCTTCCTCTTCCTGTGGGGTGACGAGGAGATCACTCCCGTCGTGAGGCAGTGGTATCAGGCCGCCGCTCCGCGGAGCTCGGCGGTGCACTTGTTCCCCGGAGGCCATGGGGCACCGCCTGCCGCCCAGAAGTACCTGACCGCCTGGGTGGAGAAGAACCTGTAGAGCGCCGGGCTCTCAGACGGACGTGAGCCACTCCTCGTAGTCGGCGTGCGCCGCGTTGCGCTCCATGCGGTGGATGCGGTCCATGCCGTAGGCGTAGAAGTCGAAGTCGAGCTTGCTGAGCGTGGCCTGGATCATCGCCCAGATGCTCCACCAGTAGTCGGCCACGAGCTTGTGGAGCATCATGCGCGCGTAGCGGTGCTCGTCCCAGCCTTGGCAGTACCGCTCGAGGATCGCCCTCTCCTCGGCCTCGGTGAGCGGCGTCTCGACGCAGAAGTCGCCGAGGTCGAAGTACGGGTCGGTCATGCCGCCGTACTCCCAGTCGATGACCCACATCTTGCCCTCGGGCGTGAGGATGAAGTTCTCGCTGAGAAGGTCGTTGTGGCAGGCGGTGAAGGCAGGCGCGTCGCGCTTCATGGCCTCCTCGATGCGCGCGCTCTGAGCCATCATCCAGTCCGTCTCCGAGGGCCGGGGCGCGCCGACGTCCTTCTGCATGCCGTGGTACGTGCGGATCATGTCGAACACGCGGATCTCGTTGGTGAAGACCGCGTTCTCGTGATAGGTGCGCATGGCGTCGACGATCTTCTCGAGGCGGTCGGGGTGCCCGGCGATGGACTCGGGGTGCATGGTCTCGCCCTCTATGAAGGGCACCACGGTGCAGTCGCCGGGCTGGATGACGTGCAGGAGCGGCGGGGTGACGCCGGCCGCCGCCGCCGCGCGGTGGTTGCTCAGCTCGCGCTCCCTGTCGATGAACGTGTCGGTGCCCTCGCCGGGGATGCGGATCACGAACTTGCCGACGCCGGGAGCTCCGGGTTCGCCGTCGACCGTCGCCACGTAGTTGCGGTTGGTGATGCCGCCGCCGAGCTCCTGGCAGAGGACGTCCTTGCCCTCCCACTCGGGGATGCGGGCGATGACGCTCTCGACGCTGATGGGCGCGCTGACGGGGTCTGTCATGGTGGTCCCTCGCTGGAGATGGGGTCTGGGAACGGCGAACGGCCGGGGCCCTCGCGCTCTGGGGGGAGCATATGCGAGGGCCCCGGCCGTGTCAGGGGGGCTCGGTCAGCTCAGAGGACGGGGACTTCGAAGCCCATACCGGCCAGGCCGGCGCGGACGTCGTCCATGGCCTTCTGGTAGTCGGCGTTCTTGATCGCCTTGGTCTTCGGGTCGTAGACGTCCTGGAAGGTCATGCCCTTGTCGGGGTCCTTCAGCTTGTCGCCGAACAGCGGGAAGATCTGCTGGGCGATGGGCTCGGCCTCGGCGCGCGTGAGCTTGGCGGCGGCGAGGCCCATCTCGGCGTGGAACTTGTGGTCGTCCGGCACCAGGGAGTCGGTCTGGACGGCCATGGCCGGGTGGCCGGAGAACACGTTGCCGCCCGAGGTGACGATGGCGAGCAGGTAGCAGGCCATCTCGTAGTGGTACTGC
>CAIXSE010000200.1 GCA_903921965.1 uncultured Thermoleophilia bacterium
CACGTCTTCGAGAAGGCCGACTCCGTCAGCTGGGTCTGCCGCAAGTGCGGCTACGTGCACCAGGGCACCACGGCGCCCAAGGTGTGCCCGGCCTGCCAGCACCCGCAGGCGTACTACGAGGTCTACGCCGAGAACTACTGAGCCGCGGAAGGTGTCACGGGGCGGGGTGCTCCGCCTGGCGCACCCCACCCCGCTGCGTCACTCGCCCTCCCGGTGGAAGTACCGCCCCTGGGAGTGCGCCCAGTCCTGGGCGCCCGTCGTGAGGACCGGGTCGCCCTCGTCCCACATGGCGAAGCCCAGGTCGACGTCGCCGGTGCGGTAGAGCGCGTCGATGGCGGCCTGCCGGGCCTTGTCCTTGTCAGCCTTCGGCAGCGGGCTGGGGCTGCCCAGCACCCAGTACACGAGCACGTAGGCTGCGCGCGTGCTGTGCGGGCCGCCGCGTGACATCGCGACCAGCTTCGCGACCACCGGCGTGTCTAGCGCCTTGGCCGCGTCCCACGTGGCGCCGTCGTAGCCGCGGTCGGCGATGAGGCCGTCGACGATGACCGGGACGGCGCGCGTGTCCTTCTCGCGGGCGAGCACGCAGGCGCAGCGCATCGCCACCTTGGGCTCGGCCGACCGCATGGCCGCGGCCACCTGGCCGGCCGCGCGGTCGCCCGCCTTGACGAGCACGTCGTCGACCCACCAGTGCTGGTACTGCTTGCCGAGGCCCTTGATGAGGAGCCGCACGGTCGCCTTGTCCTGCTTCGCCCAGCCGGTGAGCACACCCTTGAGGGCGCGCCGCGCGCGGTCGGGCTGTTCGTACTCGAGCTCCTTGATGAGGGCGGCGCTCGCCGCCGGTCCGAGGGCCTCGATCGTCGTCAGGGCGAGCTTGGCGCGCGGGCTGCCGCTCCGGTCCCTGACCACGGCGGCGAGGCCGGCCGTCGCGGCGGCGTCCTTGCGCTTCGCCAGTTCGGCCGCGGCTTCGCGGGCCGCCTCGTCGTCGCCGTCGCGCACGACACCGGTCAGCTCGGCGACGCTGCGCTCGCTCACCCCGGTCGTGCCCGGCAGGTCGACGCTGCACCCGCCCAGCGTCAGTGCGGCGAGGACGCACAGGAGGATCGCGAGCGCGGCGGGCGCCGCGACACCGCGCGCCGGGTCCGCGCGAGTCCTGCCGCCGGCGACAGCCCTCCGATCGCCCATGGCTCGCCTCCCTCCGCGGTCCCGGCGCTGCTGTCTTCATGGTTCCCCGGCGGGCGAGACCGGCGCCGTTTGAGCCGTTGGCGTGCGGCGTTGCCTGGTGGACCGCGACGGACCCGGGAACGAAGGTGGCGAGCCCCGGAGGTCGGCGGGGCTCGCCACGTTCCTGCACGTCTTGCCGCGCCCGGCGGACCGGGCGGTCTGTCTGCGCTACTCGAGCACGACGAACGCGTCGGCCGTCAGTTCGTACTCCTCGTCCTCGTTGAGGTCGTTGACGCGGATGCGCTCTAGCTCGCCCTCGCCCTTGAGCTCGAGCGGCTGCGCCTCGGTGAGGAGCTTGACGTCGGAGAGGCGCAGGGCGGAGCGCACGGCGCTGCTCACGCTCGGCTCCTTGCCGGTCGTCATGAACACCACACGGCCGGTGTGGTCGGTGAGGTCGATGGCCTTCTGCGCGGAGGTGTCGCCGGTGTCGAGCACGACGACGCGCTGGCCGGCCAGCTCGGTGAGGTCGTCGAGCTGCTTGTAGACGCCCTTGCCCACGTAGTCGTCGAGGTTGCTGATCTCGACCTCGACGACCTCGGCCGGACGCGGGTGGCACGAGCGCTCTGACGGCGCCTTCTTGGCGTCCTCGGGCTTCACGCCCTCGCGCCAGTTCTTGATGGCCTCGTGCAGGGCGTCGGCCGCCAGGTTGCTGCAGTGCATCTTGATCGGCGGCAGGCCCTCGAGCGCGTCGGCCACGTCGCCGCGC
>CAIXSE010000201.1 GCA_903921965.1 uncultured Thermoleophilia bacterium
ACTCGTGCCTAGGATCGCCAGCGTCGTGTTCCGCGGCGGCGGCAAGGTCTATCAGTTCGACGCCGGAGACCTCGAGGTCGCCGCCGGCGACCGCGTGGTCGTCGAGACCACGCGCGGCGCCGACTTCGGCCGGCTCGTCGGCGGCCCCGTAGAGGTGCCCGTCGAGCAGGCGCCGCGCGGCCTCAAGCGTCTCCTGCGCAAGGCCACGACGGCCGACATGGAGGCCCTCGGCTCGCACCGCGAGGGCGAGTGCGAGGCCAAGCGCGTCTGCCGCGAGCTCGTGGCCGAGCTCGGTCTCGACATGAAGGTCGTGGAGGCCCACCAGGCGTTCGAGGGTGGGCGCCTCACGATCACGTTCTTCGCCGAGGAGCGCGTCGACTTCCGCGAGCTCGTCGGCAGGCTCAACGAGCGGCTCCGGCGGCGCGTCGAGCTCAAGCAGGTCAGCGCCCGCGACGAGTCGCGCATCGTCGGCGGCTTCGGACCCTGCGGGCGCAGCCTCTGCTGCGCCACGTTCGCCGGCGACCAGGAGCCCGTCTCCATCCGCATGGCAAAAGACCAGAACCTGCCGCTCAACCCCACCAAGATCTCCGGCTGTTGCGGCCGGCTCATGTGCTGCCTCAAGTACGAGCACCAGGTCTACGTGTCGTTCCGCAAGCGGGCCCCCAAGCGCGGGGCGATCATTTCCACGCCGGGCGGGGAAGGAAAGGTCATCGAGCTGCTCGCGCCGGTGGACAGCGTCACCGTCGACCACGGCGAGGGCCGTTCCGCCACCTACAAGCTGGCCGAGCTCGGCCGGTCCGACGATCCGGAGGAGTGACCATGGCCACCACCCACGCGGTGCTCAACGTACCGACAGTCTCCTGCAACCACTGCAAGATGGCCATCGAAGGCGCCGTCAAAGACGTCGCCGGGGTGTCCTCTGTGGACGTCGACGTCCAGGCCAAGAGCGTGACCGTCGACTTCGACCCGGACACGGTGTCGCTCGAGACCGTCGAAGCGGCCGTCCGGGAAGAGGGCTACGAGGTGGCCGGCCGCCACGTCTTCGAGCAGTGAGGCCGGCGCCGGGGGCGCGCGTACGCGCGGCCGCCGGCGCCTGAACGCCGCGACCGCCGCCGTCCCGCTCGGTGTGCGGCGGCGGTTTGGCAAGACCCGGCGAGGCTGGTAGCATACGGCCTCGCCACGCGTGGGCCGTTAGCTTAGTTGGTAGAGCAGGGGACTCTTAATCCCAAGGTCGAAGGTTCGAATCCTTCACGGCCCACCAGCCCATGTCGTACTCCGGCTGTACTCCGGCTGTGTGCGGCTGATACTGGACACTCCGGAGCCACCTGAGGCTTTACACGTCTTCGCCTGATCCCTGACACGAGTTCCGGCTGATGCTTGACGCCGGCTCCGGCTGATGCTTGACAGTCGCTCCAAGCGAGGTCCGCGGGCGCACCCGCTGCACGCACCGAGGCCCGGACCCACAGAGCGGGTCCGGGCCTCGGTGCTGTGCGCTTCTCCCGACGGCGCCCGGGTGACCGGGCCTCCCGTCGCAGGCTACTCGTCGCCTCCCCAGATCCCGGCCTTCAGGCCGAGCGGTGAGAACCACAGCGCGAAGACCACCGCGGTGACGACGATGAGGATGATGGGTATCGCCATAGGGCTCTCCTGGCTCAGATGGACGTGACCGGGGTGATCGTGACGGCCTTGCCGAGGAAGTAGAACGCCAGCCCCATGACTGCGATGAGGACGAGCACCAGGACCGCGCCGGAGAAGTCGCGCGAGCGGTTGCCGGTCTCCTTCGGCGTCAGCCACCAGGCGAACCACTTCGACAGCAGCCAGATCACCGGCCAGCCGAGGACGCCGACGCTGATGATGTTCCCGATGAAGTTGCCGACCGCTGTCGGCAGCCAGTAGAAGAACGGATTCAGGAACATGATCTCGAGCATGACGATGGGGTAGAGGCCGAGGAGGACGATGTAGTTGTTCTTCCAGGCCGGCGCCATGCCCTCGCGCTGGGCGCCGAAGGCGAACCAGTTCGAGAAGCCGCTGCGGGCCTGGCGGATCATCGACTTCTCTACGAACGCCTGAGACTCCTTGATGAAGGCCTGGCGTTCCTCGGATCCCAGCCAGCCGTTGAGATGCTCCGGCGTGTCGAACGTCAGCATCGTCACCCAGCAGTCCTGAAAGCCGGGCACCGGCGGGTGCATGTCGCAGCGCAGGTGGCCGGGGAACTTGGCCTGCGCGGCGGCGAGACGCTCGTGCCAGGCCTTGAAGTCCTCCTCCGCGCCGTCCGCGACCTTGGTCATGATGACGGCGGTGGTCTCCTTGCTCGGCGCTTCGGCCTCGCCGCCCACGAACACGTTGACGGAGTCCTCGCCGAGCAGCACCGGCTTGATCTTCGCCAGCATGTCCGCCCGCTGCGACGACTGCAGCCAGTTCCCCAGCAGGTCCTTGCCGGAGAAGCGCTGGACGATGACCCAGTCGACCTGCGTCGGCGGGTACGGCGGGATCACCTCCTGGCTCACGAAACCCGGGAAGCTGCCCGCGATGCCGCTCATCTGCTGCTGCCAGGCCGCGAACTCGTGCTCGTGCCCCGGCATCACGCAGGTGTTGGTGACGACCGTCGCGGTGGATTCGGCCATCGGCCTTACTCCGCGTGCGCCAGCGCGAACGCGTTGTGCGCGCGGACGACGGGCTCCATATCGACGGTCAGGACGCGGCCGTCCTCCACGACGACCTTGCCGTTGATGACGGTGTACTTCGCCTGCTGCGGCGCGCAGAAGAGCGTGGCCGCGACCGGATCGGTGAGGCCGCCGGCGTAGCCCACGGCGTTCAGGTCGAGGCTGAAGAAGTCGGCGCACATGCCGGGGGCCAGGTGGCCGATGTCGTCGCGGCCCAGCACCGAGGCGCCGCCGCGCGTGGCGAGCTCCAGCGCCTGGCGCGCGGTCATCCACTCGTCGGCGCGCAGCGGGTCGGACGTGGAGAGCACGGTCTGCGGGCCCTCCGGCGGAAGCAGGCCCATCTTGAGCCGGGCGAGCAGCATGGCCAGCCGGACTTCGCCCAGCATGTGGTTGCAGTCGTTGCTGGCGGAGCCGTCGACGCCGATGCCCACGCGCACGCCGGCCTCGCGGTACTTCATCACCGGGGCGATGCCGCTGGCGAGACGCATGTTGGAGGATGGGCAGTGCGCCACGCCGGTGCCCGTCTTCGCGAACTGGGCGATCTCCACGTCGTTCACGTGGATGGCGTGGGCGTACCACACGTCGTCGCCGAGCCAGCCGACCGAGTCCATGTAGGCGACCGGGCGCATCTGGTACATCTCGAGGGTGAACTTCTCCTCGTCGAACGTCTCGCAGAGGTGGGTGTGCAGGCCGACGCCCTTGTGCTTGCGCGCCAGTTCGGCGGACCCGGTCATGAGCTCAGGCGTCACCGAGAACGGCGAGCACGGGCCGAGGGTGACGGTGGTCATCGAGCCGCGGGAGGTGTCGTGGTACGCCTGGATCACGCGCTCGGAGTCGACGAGGATGTCCTCCTCGTCCTCGACGCAGCTGTCCGGCGGGAGCCCGCCCTTGGACTTGCCGAGGGACATCGAGCCGCGGCAGGCGCCGAAGCGCACGCCGATCTCACGCGCGGCCTCGATCTGGTTGTCCACCTTGCAGCCGCTCTTGAACACATAGGAGTGGTCGAACACCGTGGTGCAGCCGCTGGCGGCGAGCTCGGCGAGGCCCACGAGGGTGCTGTAGCGTGTCGCCTCCGGCGTCCTCTGCGCCCAGATCTCGTAGTGCGCGATCAGCCAGGGGAAGAGGTTGATGTTCTGCGCCTGCGGCAGGTTGCGCGTCAGCGTCTGGTCGAGGTGATGATGCGTGTTGACGAGGCCGGGCAGGACGACCTGGTCCGTGAGGTCGATGACCACGTCGGCGGTGTCCGGCAGCTCCGCGGTCGGTCCCACCTGTTCGATCATCCCGTCACGGGCGAAGATCGCCCCGTCCTTGATCTCCCTGCGTTCGTCGTCCATGGTGACGAGGACGTCTGCGTGCCGGGCGAGCAGTGTTCCCACGATGGTCTCCTCCTGTTGTCGGGCGGCCGGCGCCTGGATGAGCCGCCGCCTTCTGGTGTCGCACGTGCCCGCCGCCGTGGAGCGGTGCCTCTCGCCGGAGTGGCCGGAGACAGCAGCGGGGGCGCCTGCGTCCGAGCGCGGTACTGCGAGGAAATCCTAGGAATCCCGTCGTCGACCTGTGTTACGCGACGGCGCTCGCACCGTTAATTCTTCGGTTTGTCGTACGTATGTGGCCGTCGCCGGCCGCTCGGTACCGTATGCTGCCGGTTGAGATGAACGAGATGCATGCCAGATCGCTGCTGCTCGTGGAGGACGACGCCACCATCGCCGAGCTGCTTGCGTACAACCTGCGCCAGGCCGGCTACGAAGTGATCCACGAACGGGACGGTCGCGCCGGAGTGCACGCGGCGCTGTCGTACGACGTCGACCTCGTG
>CAIXSE010000202.1 GCA_903921965.1 uncultured Thermoleophilia bacterium
GGCCACAACATGGACTGGTACGTGGTGGACGTCGACAAGAACGTGCTGTTCGACCTCACCACCCCGGACGGCACGCGCATCGTGACGATCGCGGGGGTGCCCTACCTGCCGATCCTCGGGATGAACTCGCACGGCGTGGCCTACGTGGGCAACTCGGTGTACAGCAACGACGGCCGCGAGGGCGTGCCCAACGTGTTCGTGCGCCGCTGGGCCCTCGAGGCCAAGAGCCTCGAGGAGGCGGCGGCGCGGGCCGCGATGCCGGTGCGCGCGCGCGGCTCCAACCACCTCCTGGGCGACCGCGACGGCCGCATCTGGGACCTCGAGACGTCGGCGCACGGCGCCGTGCTCACGGAGTACGAGGGCCACGCGGCGCACACCAACCACTACGTCGCGCCGGCCATGAGCCACTACGAGGGCCGCCCGCACGGCAGCGAGTCGCCACGGCGGCTCGCCGACGCCGAGGGCGCCCTGGCGGCCGGGCTGGCCGCCGGCGAGGACCCGTTCGCCGTCGTCGAGGCCGTCCTGCGGCGGCACATCGGCCGCCACGACGGCATCTGCAGCCACGCCGACGAGCGCGAGCCGCTCGGCGAGCAGGTGATGACCGTGGCCAGCATGGTCTGCGACCTCGACGCCATGGAGCTGCACGCCTGCGCCGGGCCGCCCTGCGAGAACCCGTACACGGTCTGGCCGGTGGCCTGACCCGGCGCCGGCCGCTCCGCGATGCCCGCCCTCGATCTCGTCGTCTCTCGCGCGCGCGTCGTCGACGGCTGCGGCAACCCCTGGTTCCGCGCCGACGTCGGTGTGCGCGGCGACCGCGTCGCGGCCGTGGCGGCGCCGGGCACGCTGGACGCCGCCGCCAGGATCGAGGCCGGCGACCGGTACCTCACGCCGGGCTTCATCGACCCGCACACGCACTCAGACCTCTCCATCCTGCTGCACCCGCGGGCCGATTCGGCCGTCCGCCAGGGCGTCACCACGCACGTCACCGGCAACTGCGGCATGTCGGCGGCGCCGCTCACCGAGGCCCACCGCGCCGACGCCGTGCAGAACTGGGCGCACTACGCCTGGGGCCTCGACGCCGTCGCCTGGGACTGGCGCACGTTCGGGCAGTACCTGAAGGCCCTGCGGCGCACCGGCCACGCCATCAACATCGCGCCGCTCGTCGGGCACGGTGCCCTGCGCCTGGCCGCGGCCGGTTTCGCCGCGCGGCCGGTGACGGCCCGCGAGCTGCGCCTCATGGAGCGGCTCCTCGACGAGGCCATGCGGGCGGGCGCCCACGGCCTCTCGAGCGGCCTCGTCTACCCGCCCGGCTGTCACGCCTCGACCGGGGAGCTCGTGGCGCTCTGCCGGGTCGTCGCCCGACACCACGGCATCTACACGAGCCACGTGCGCGGCGAGCGCGAGACGATCCTCGACGCCGTGGCCGAGGCCATCTTCATCGGGCGCGAGGCCGGCGTGCCGGTCGAGGTCTCGCACAACGCGCCCAAGTGGGGCGCGCCGGAGGACGCGAGCGCCAACCTGGCGCTCATGGAGGCGGCGCGCCTCGAGGGGCACGACGTCACGACAGACAATGACACGCATCCGGAGCTCGCGCCGCCGCTCTCGCGGGCCCTGCCGCAGCCGGTCCTCGACCTCGGCCGCGACGAACTGCTGCGCCTGCTGCGCGACCCGGAGCGGCGCGAGCAGCTGCGGCGCGACGTCGCCGCCGACGCGCTGCCCGGCGCCGGGTACACGGGCCTCGTGCGCCACGGCCGCTTCGAGCGCATCGTCGTGTTGCACGCGGCCAAGGAGCCGGAGCTGCGCGGCCGCTCGGTGGCGGCGATCGCCGTCGAGCGCGGCCGCGACCCGTTCGGCACGTTCCTCGACCTCATCGTCGAGAACGACGACGAGGTGGTCGGCATCTTCGACTACATCTCCGAAGACGACATCCGCGCCCTGTTGCGCAGCCCGCTCGGCATGGTCTGCTCGGACGGCCTGGTGATGCCGCCGGTGGAGGACCTCGACGACCCGGCGCTGTACTGGCCGTGCAGCTACGGCGAGTACGCCGGGGTGCTCGCCCGCTTCGTGCGCGACGAGGGCGTGCTGCGCCTCGAGGAGGCCGTCCGCAAGATGACCTCCTTCCCGGCGCAGCGCTTCGGCCTGCACGACAGGGGCGTGGTACGCCCCGGCCTCAGAGCCGACCTCGTGCTGTTCGACCTGGGCCGGGTCCGCGACAGGGCCAC
>CAIXSE010000203.1 GCA_903921965.1 uncultured Thermoleophilia bacterium
GCATGCGCTCCTGGCTCTCGCTGATCATGATCTCCCACGGCTCCATGTCGGCCTCGCGCAGCGGCACGCGGTCGGCGTGGATGTCGAGGCCCACGAAGCCCTTGCTCGACATCTCCGAGCTGGAGCTCGTGAGCCCGGCCGCGCCGAGGTCCTGCATGCTGACCACGAGCTTGCGGTGGATGAGCTCGAGGCAGGCTTCGATGAGCTTCTTCTCGGTGAACGGGTCGCCGACCTGGACGCTGGGGCGCTTCTCCTCGAGCGTCTCGTCGAACTCCTGGCTGGCGAGCACGCTGGCGCCGCCGATGCCGTCGCGACCGGTCTTGGAGCCGATGAGCACCACGTGGTTGCCGACGCCGCTGGCGATGGCGCGCACGATGCCGTCGGTGCGGATGAGGCCGGCCGAGAAGGCGTTGACCAGGCAGTTGCCGGCGTAGCTGTCTTCGAAGTAGATCTCGCCGCCCACCGTGGGGATGCCCAGGCAGTTGCCGTAGTGCGCGATGCCGCCGACGACGCCGTCGAGCAGGTAGCGCTGGCGCGGCTCGTCGAGCTCGCCGAAGCGCAGCGAGTCCATGCTCACGCACGGCCGCGCGCCCATCGTGAAGATGTCGCGCACGATGCCGCCGACGCCGGTGGCCGCGCCCTGGAAGGGCTCGACGGCCGACGGGTGGTTGTGGCTCTCGACCTTCATGGCGACGGCCCAGCCGTCGCCGACGTCGATGATGCCGGCGTTCTCGCCCGGGCCCTGCAGGATGCGCGGCCCCTCGGTCGGGAACCGCCCGAGCACCGGCCGCGAGTGCTTGTAGCTGCAGTGCTCGCTCCACATGAGCGAGTAGATGGCGAGCTCGACGTACGTCGGCTCGCCCCCCTGGATCTGGCAGATGTGCCCGTACTCGTCCTCGGTGAGGCCGAGCTTGATCGCGGCGGCGAGGTCGGCCGTGCGGCTCACGTACTCCGCGCTCATTGGGCCACCTCCGCGCCGCGCAGCGAGTCGATCATGGACTGGAAGAACACGCGCCCGTCGGCGCCGCCGGCCATCCACTCCTCCACCGAGTTCTCCGGGTGCGGCATCATGCCGAACACGTTGCGCGTCCCGTTGCAGACGCCGGCGATGTCGTCGAGCGAGCCGTTCGGGTTGGCGCCCGGCGCCCTGTCACCCTGTGCGTTGACGTAGCGCACCACGATCTGGTCGTTCGCCTTCAGGCTCTCGAAGGTCCCGGGATCGACGGTGTAGTTGCCCTCGTTGTGCTTGACGACGATGCGCAGCACGTCGCCCTTCGCGCAGACGCTCGTGAACGGCGTGGCCGCCGTCTCCACCCGCAGGTTGACGTACCTGCAGACGAACTTCAGGCCCGTGTTCCTGATGAGGCCGCCGGGCAGGAGGCCGGCCTCGATGAGGATCTGGAACCCGTTGCAGATGCCCATCACCAGGCCGCCGCCGGCGGCGAAGGACGTGATGGACTCCATGATGGGGCTGAACCTGGCGATGGCGCCGCAGCGCAGGTAGTCGCCGTAGCTGAACCCGCCGGGGATGACGATGCCGTCGACGCCCTTGAGGTCGGTGTCCTTGTGCCAGAGGTACTCGGCGGTGACGCCGGGGAAGGTCTCGAGGCCGTGGTGCGTGTCGCCGTCGGTGTTGATGCCGGGGAAGACGACGACGCCCAGGCGCACGGGGGAGAGGGAGCTCATGCCGGCCTCACCCCTCGGTGATCTCGAAGGTGTAGTCCTCGATGATGGGGTTGGCGAGGAGCTTGCGGCACATGTCGTCGACCTGGGCGCGGGCGGCGTCTGCGGACCCCGCGCCCTCGATGCTCAGGTCGATGATCTTGCCGACCCGCACGCCGCTCACGCCCTCGAAGCCGAGGTTGGGGAGCGAGCGCTCCACAGCAGCCCCCTGGGGGTCGAGGATGCCCTGCTTGGGCGTGACGTAGACGCGGACGTTCATCAAGCTCACCTGCCCGTGAGACGAAGTGCGGGGACGCCGCTGAGTCTACAGCAGGTGAGCGGCGGGCCGTTAGGCGCGAGACGGGCACGGGAGGCGCCGCCGCCGCCCGTGCCCGCCGCCGCTCTCGTGGTGCTCCGCGCCCGGATCAGGCGGCTTCGCAGGATCCCTGCGGCTCCTGCTGCCGGCTGAGGAACTCGCCGATCTCGTCGGTGTGGCGCTTGAACTCGTCGAGGTCTGCGCCGAGGCCGTGCAGGTAGGCGCTGTAGCGCGCCGTGTCGGCGGCGACGCGGACCGCCTCCTCGACCTGCGCGTCGCTGGTCCCCATCATCTTCGCGGCGGAGCCGTGGAAGTAGATGCAGTAGGGGCAGTGGATGGCGGCCGCCACCGCGACGCCGATGAGCTGCTTCTCGCGGGCGCTCAACGCGGTGTCGCCGAGCTGGAACGTCTTGAAGTCGCTCCAGGCGGCCTCCAGCGCGTAGTCGGGCATGGCGGCGAAGAAGCCGGGCACCTGGCCCAGCTTGGCGACGATGTCCCTCTCGATGTCCTGCCTGCTCATGGTGGTCCTCCTCGCCCGTGCGGGCGGTCAGTATCGTTGGTCACGACAGTCGTAACTCTGAAGTGATACCCGGCCGGAAGGTGGGGACGTAACCGTTTGCCGTCGGCCCGGCGCCGGTGGGGCCGTGGCCACGCCGCCGGCGGAGCGGCCGGCGCGCTCACGGCGGCGACGGTGTGTGCGCTGCGTTTGCCGGCGGGAATACGGCACCACAGAGAACGCGTACCCCCAGACCACGGAGGAGAAGGATGGCGCGAGTACTCATGTACTCGATGGAGTGGTGCCCGTACTGCGCCAAGGCGAAGGCGCTCATGGGCGCCAAGGGCATCGAGTACGACGAGGTCGACGTGACCCACGACGACGCCAAGGCGATGGAGATGATCGAACGCACCGGCCAGCGCGGCGTGCCGCAGTTCTTCATCGACGGGCAGTGGATCGGCGGCTACGACAGCCTCGCGTACATGAACGCGACCGGGGCGCTCGACCAGCTCTTCGGCATCGAGCCCAAGGTCGACCTGCAACGCGTGTGGGACGTGGCCGTGGTCGGCGGCGGTCCGGCCGGCCTCTCGGCCGCGCTGTACGCCGCCCGCAAGAACCTCTCCACGATCCTGGTCACCCTGGACCTCGGCGGCCAGGTCGGCATCACGCACCTGGTCACCAACTACCCCGGGCTGCCGGTGATCGAGGGTCCCGAGCTGGTGCGCCTCATGTTCGAGCAGGCGTACATGTACGGGCTGGAGCGGATGATCGGCGAGCGCGTCACCGGCGTGCGCGTGGAGGGCAGGGCCAAGGTCCTCGAGCTGCAGTCGGGCAAGGAGGTCAAGGCGCGGTCCGTGATCGTCGCCAGCGGCGCCCAGAAGCGCAAGCTCGACATCCCCGGCGAGGACGAGTTCGCCGGGCGGGGCGTGGTGTACTGCTCCACCTGCGACGGCCCCTTCTACCGCGACAAGACCATCGCCATCGTCGGCGGCGGCAACTCGGCGATGGAGGCCGCCATCGAGATGAGCGGCATCGCGAAGAAGGTCTTCGTGGTCAGCCGCGGCGAGTGGTCGGGCGACGACGTGCTGGTCGACAAGGCCTCGAGCGCGCCGGGCGTCAAGAAGCTCGTCGGCTACGAGCCGCTCGAGATCGGCGGCGGCGAGGTCGTGGAGAAGCTCCGCCTGCGCAACCTGAAGAAGGGCACCGAGCGCACGCTCAGCGTGGACGGGGTGTTCATCGAGGTCGGCCTCTCGCCGAACTCCGACCCGTTGCTCGACCTGGCTACCACCAACCAGCGCGGGGAGATCGTGGTGGACGCCATGGGCGACACCGGCGTGCGCGGCGTGTTCGCGGCCGGCGACGTCACCGCGACCAAGGACAAGCAGATCGTGATCGCCGCCGGCGAGGGCGCCAAGGCGGCCCTGGCGGCGTTCGACTACCTCATCACGCAGCGCTGACGCGCGGGGCCGGGCCGGCCGGGCCCGGCCGGCCCGGCCCCGCGCGTCCTTCAGCCGGCCCCGCCCGTGTGCCGCACGATGAACTCCACCGTGCGGCGGTCGTAGTCGAGACGGTGCTCCAGGCCGCTGATCTCGTGGCCCTCGTCCTCGTAGACGACGGCCTCGCACTCGACGCCGCGGGTGCGGAGCCGCTCCTGCACCTCGCCGATCTGCTTGGGCGGGCAGCGCGGGTCGAGGCGCCCGCCCAGCATCAGCAGCGGCGCCTCGACCCGCTCCAGGTGGTTGATGGGCGAGTAGTACTCGAGCTTGGCGCGGTCCCTGACGATGTCGCCGGTGTTCTCGCGGTCCCACCAGCGCAGGTCGCTGCGGATGTCCTCGTCGGTCTGCGCCTCGATGAAGTCGAAGAAGGGCACGCCGGCGACGCCGCAGGCCCACAGCTCGGGGAACTGCGTGAGCATCGCCATCGTCATGAAGCCGCCCCAGCTGCGTCCGGTGACGGCGATGCGGGCCGGGTCGCAGCCGTGCTCCACCAGGAAGCGGTGGGCGCCGGCGACGTCGAGCGCCTCGCCCTGGCCCATCAGGAAGCGGTTGGCCAGCTGCCAGCGGCGGCCGTACCCGTCGCTGCCCCGGTAGTTCGGGTGCACGACGGTCAGGCCGGCCGCCAGGAACGCCTGCCGCAGCGGGTCCCACTCGTTGGCGTGGTGCCAGGTGGGACCGCCGTGGACGATGACGACGGCGGCGCCGGTGGGCTCGCCGGGCTCGGCGAGCAGCGCCGGCACCTCGGCGAGGTGGTCGAGGCTCGTGTAGTGCACGGGCCGGGCCGAGACGAAGCGCCGCTCGTCCAGGTCCGCCGGCAGGGCCTCGACGAGGCGCACCGGCGGCCCCTCGAGCGGCACGCGGTACAGCTCCGGCGGGCGCCGCGGGCCGCTCAGCACCACGAGCAGCGACGAGCCGTCTGAGGAGAAGGCCGGCTGGTAGTGGTTGCCCGGCCCTACGGAGAGGTCGCGCAGCTCGTCGGTCTTGAGGTCGAGCAGGACGAGGCCCGTCTCGCCGTCGCGCTCCTGGAGGAAGGCGAGGCTGCCGCCGTCGGGCGACCAGACGGGGTGGTGGGCGTCGCTCGCGCCCTCCCACGCCCACGTGACCTCGCGCGTCGTCAGGTGGAACACGCCGATGGCGGGGTGGTCGAAGGGCCCGCCGGCGAACGCCAGCCGGTGGCCGTCCGGCGCCCAGCACGGGTGGGCGGCGTGGAAGCTGTCGTCGCCGCCCACGAGGAGGCGCTCGCCGCCGTCCGCGGCGAAGACGTGGACGGCCGTGTCCTGCCCGCGCGTGCCGGCGGCGACCGCCACGCGCGCGCCGTCGGGCGACCAGCGCGGCGAGCTCTCGGTGTACGGGAAGTCGGCGAGGTGCCGCAGGCCGGCGCCGCCGGCGCTGACCTCGGCGGGCATGAGCGCCACGGAGTACCCGTCGCCGTGTGACGCCGTCATCGCCAGGGTGGCGCCGTCGGGCGAGAGGTCGAAATCGGGGAGCGGCGCGAAGTCCGGCGTGTCCGGCAGCAGGTCCTCGAGCTCGCCCGTGCCGGGGTCGTACCTGTAGAAGTCGTAGCACTCAGAGCCGCGGTCGTCGCGCGCGAAGTACAGCCGGCCGTCCGCCGCGAAGAGCGGGCACAGGCAGGCGTCGTCGAGGTCCCCTACACGCCGCGGAGCGCTGCCGTCGGGCGCCGTGATGAAGATCTGCCAGTCGCCGTCGCGGTAGAGCTGCACGGCCAGGGAGCCGCCGCGGCCGACCGAGAACGGGCGGAAGTCGGTGCCCACGCCGGGGACGGTCGCGAGACGCTCGATCAGGCTCATCGGCACTCCTTTGTCCTTGGGTGACTCGCGCCCGGCGCCAGCCGGCGCCGGCGCCCGTCGCTTGCCGGTCTCGCCGCCGGCGGCTCCGGGGGCGGCAACGTCGACCCGGGGGGCAGCCTGCTCTCAACCCGTGGGCTGATGCGCCGGCCCGTCGGCTGTGCTGTGGCCGCCTCCGGAATCGACCCTGGGGTTGATGCCACGGTGTCCTGCGGGCGCTATCGTGCGGGTGCCACGATCACCGTCGGGCGCCGGCAGGCCCGGGAGCGGACGGACCGTCAGGGCGAGGTCCCGTCCACCCGATGTCGGTCACGGAGGTCGTCCGATGCGCCCGTGTCGTGCCGCCTGTGATGCGCGCCGGCGACGTGTGTCAGCCGCGCGTCTCGGCGAAGCGCTTGAACTCGGCCAGGTCCCGCTCGAGGTGCGCGCCCACGGCGGCCTCGGCGGCCTCGTTGCCCTCGTACGTCACGCGCACGGTGACGCGGGTGCGGTCGCCGGGGAGCTTCTCCATCGCCACCATGCCGGCCTGCTCCGCGTCCTCGGCGAGCGACCACTCCACATCGGCCTCGGTGCTCGTGCGGTAGTGGCCCACGAGGCTGCGGAACATGAACTCGGTCCACTCGTGATCGGCGGCGCTGATGTCGGTGTCCACCTCGACGGAACGCTCGATGGTCGGCATGGTGCCCTCCTGTCGGGTTCGTGGTCCTCGGTGCCCTGTTTCTCCCAAGCTGAGCCCCCTCAAACGGCGGGGAGGCTGCCCTGAGCAGTCCCGCGCCGTCGTCCGCCCACCCCCCCTCCCTCCCCCTGGGGGCCGGCGGCCCGCTCCGGGGGGCCCCCGGCCGGGCATCCGCAGACGCCTCCGCACCGGTGGCGCTCGTGCTCGAGCACGAGCCGCTGATGCGCCTGCTCGTGCTCCCCGCGGTGCGCCGGCTCGGCTTCGCCGTCGCCGCCGCCGACGGCGCGGGCTCTGCGGCGGTCGCGGCCGTCTTCGTGCCGCTCGACCGCGGCGGAGACTGCCGCCGCGCCTGCGAAGCGGCGCGCGGCGGCCCCGCGCCTCGGGCCGGCCGAGCGGGTGCGGCGCCGCTCGTGGCCGGGTACGC
>CAIXSE010000204.1 GCA_903921965.1 uncultured Thermoleophilia bacterium
CCCTGCGACATCACCTGCGGCTGGGGCGGCGCCGGCGCCTTCAGCGACGGCAAGCTCACCCTGACCCCCGACGTGGGCGGGTGGCTCGACCGCTTCGTCTCACGCCCGGCGCTCGTCGACCTCATCGCGTACGTCGACGGCATCTGGCTCGAGTACGGCGCCACCCCCGAGGTCCACGGCGGCGGCAAGAAGGCCGACAAGATCCGCCGCCAGGCCCTGCTGCACGGCATGACCCTCGTGGAGTCGCCGGTGCGCCACATGGGCACCGAGCGCTCGTACCAGAGCCTCACGCGCATGCGCGAGGAGCTGCAGGAGCGCATCACCGTCATCACCGGCACGCGCGTCGACCGCATCCTCGCGGAGACGCCGGCCGGGCAGGACGGCCTGCGCGCCACCGGCGTCGAGCTCGAGGACGGCACCCGCCTGCGCGCCGGCGCGATCATCGTCGCGCCCGGCCGCGAGGGCGCCGGCTGGCTCGCCGAGGAGTGCCGGCGCCTGCACATCAAGCTGCGCACGAACCCGGTGGACATCGGCGTGCGCGTCGAGGTCGCCGCGGCCATCATGGAGCCGCTCACCTCCGTCCTCTACGAGAGCAAGCTCATCTACTACACGCCGAGCTTCGACGACCCCGTGCGCACCTTCTGCATGAACCCGTACGGCGAGGTCTCGCTCGAGAACTACGGCGACGTGGTGACCGTGAACGGCCACAGCTACGCCGACATGAAGACCGACCGCACCAACTTCGCCCTTCTGGTGAGCACCGACTTCACCGAGCCGTTCGACGACCCGCTGGCGTACGGCAAGAGCATCGCCCGGCTCGCCAACCTCCTCGGCGAGGACATCATCGTGCAACGCCTCGGCGACCTGCAGCAGGGCCACCGCAGCACCATGGACCGCATCAGGCGCGGGACGGTGCACCCGACGCTGAAGGGCGCCACGGCCGGCGACCTGGCCTTCGTGCTGCCGTACCGCCACCTGCGCGACATCCTCGACATGCTCGAGGCGATGGACAACCTCGCCCCCGGCGTCAATGGGCGCGACACGCTGCTGTACGGCGTCGAGGTGAAGTTCTACTCGGCGCGCCCGGAGATGGACGAGGGCCTGCAGACGCCGGTGCGGAGCCTGTACGCCGTCGGCGACGGCGCCGGCGTCACGCGCGGGCTCGTGCAGGCGTCGGCGGCCGGGGTGATCGCGGCGCGGAGCATCCTGGCGGACGGCTCAGGCGCCGGCTGAGCCGGCGCCTGCGGACGGCCCCGGCCGCACCGCGCCGAGCACGCCGGCCACCGGCCGGCCCAGCGCGGCCTCCATGCGGGCCTGCACGAGCACCGCCTCGGCGCGCCGCGCCGCCACAGCCCTGCGCGCGTCCGCGTCGTCGCCCACGCGCGCCAGACGGTCGGCGAACCGCTCCTCGAGCGTGACGGGCCGGTCGCCGAGCACCAGCTTGTCGGCGAGGTACACCACCTGCGCCTCGTCGGGGAGCTCGCCGTCCGCGTCGCCGAGGTGCATGTGGCCGCGCACGATCGGGGCGAGCCGGGGGTAGCCCAGCCGCGCCAGCAGATCGGCGCCCGCAGCGGCGTGGTGCGGCTCCGCGCGGAGGACGTCGTGGAGCAGGGCGGCGGCCACGACGAGCGGCGCGCACAGCCACTGCCGGCGCTCGTTCAGCGCCGCCGCGAGCGCGCCCGCCACCGACGCCACGGCGAGCGAGTGGGCGACCAGCCGCGACGAGGCTCCGTGCTCGCGCAGCAGCGCGAGGCAGCGCCGCTCGGACGGCAGGGCCTCGAGCGGGGCGAGCGCGCGAAGCCGCTCGAGCTCGGCCGGCGTGTCGGCGTCGTGCAGCACGCCGGGGTCGCGCACGACGACGCGCAGCGGCTCGCGGCCTCGGCCGGCCAGCAGGCCGCGCAGCCCGCCCGGCGGCGCGGCCGCCGG
>CAIXSE010000205.1 GCA_903921965.1 uncultured Thermoleophilia bacterium
CCGTGCCGCGCGGGGGCGCCGGGCCCGTCCGGCCGCTTTGCTAGAATCACGCCCGTGAAGACGATCGTCGTCAAGGTCGGCTCCAGCACGGTGGCCGACGACCAGCTGCACCTGCGCCGCCGCCTGCTGGCGGGGCTGGCGGCCGACATCGCCGGGCTCGTGCACGGCGGGCGCCGCGTGGTGCTCGTCTCGAGCGGGGCCGTCGCCTGCGGGCAGTTCGTGCTCGGCGTCGCCGAGCGGCCGCGGCTCGTGCCCGAGATGCAGGCGGCCTCGGCCGTGGGCCAGGGCCGCCTGTTCGCGCACTACGAGCGCCTGTTCTCGGACCACGAGCTGGTCGCTGCGCAGATCCTGCTCACCAGCGACGACTTCGCGCGGCGCACCAGCTACGTCAACGCGCGCAACACGCTGCGCCGGCTCATCGGGTGGGGCGTGGTGCCGATCATCAACGAGAACGACACCACGGCCACCGACGAGCTCCGCTTCGGCGACAACGACGTGCTCGCCGCGCAGGTCGCCATCATGCTGCGCGCCAACCTGCTCGTGCTGCTCACCGACCAGGACGGCCTGTACACGGCCGACCCTCGGTCGGACGAGTCAGCCCGCCTCGTCAGCCACGTCAGCCACCCGCGCGAGCTGGTCTCGCTGAACGTCGGCGGCGAGTCCAGCCGCGGAGCCGGCGGCATGCGCGGCAAGGTCGCCGCCGCCGTCATGGCCACGGCGGCCGACGTGCGGACCGTCATCGCCAACGGCTCTCGTCCCGGCGTGCTCGCCGCGGCCGCGGCGGGGGAGAAGGTCGGTACGGTCGTCGCCCCGCGCCCGTCCCGCGTGTCTGCGTTCAAGCTCTGGCTCCGCTACGCCAAACCGGTGCGTGGTAGGCTGGACGTCGACGAGGGTGCGGCGCGCGCCGTCGCGGCGCGCGGCGGAAGCCTCCTGCCGGTCGGCGTGAAGGCCGTGCACGGCGCGTTCGCGCCGGGGGACGTGGTGGCGATCGTGGGCCCTGAGGGAGTCGAGGTCGCCAGGGGGCTGTCCACGATGAGCGCGCGCGACCTGCGACGCGTTCGCGGCCTGCGCAGCGAGCAGGTGCGTGAGATCAACCCGCAGCTCGAGGAAGAAGTGGTGCACCGGGACGCCCTGGTGCTCGTGGGCGAGGAGGTCGAGTGAGCGTCGAACAGGTGTGCGCCGCGGCGCAGCGCGCGTCGCGGGTGATGTCCGGACTCACGCGGGCGCAGAAGGACGCGGCCCTGGGGGCCGTGGCCGACGCGCTCGAGCGACGCTCCGCGGAGATCCTCGCCGAGAACGACGAAGACCTGCGGCTCGCGCGCCAGGCGAAGCTGGAGGGCGCGCTGGTCGACCGTCTGCGCCTCGACGAGGACCGTCTCGCCGACATCGCCGCGGGCGTCCGCACGCTCAAGGCCCTGCCCGACCCCGTCGGCCAGGTCGTGGACGGCTGGCGCCTCCACAACGGCATCGAGGTCCGCCGCGTGCGAGTGCCGCTCGGAGTGATCGCCGTCATCTACGAGGCCCGCCCCAACGTCACCGTCGACGCGGCCTGCCTGTGCCTGAAGACCGGCAACGCCGTGATCCTGCGCGGCGGCAGCGCGGCGCTGCACTCCAACCGCATCCTCTCGGAGGTCGTGCAGGGAGCACTGCTCGAGGCCGGCCTGCCGCGCGAAGCCGTGATGTACCTCACGCCCGACCGCGAGCAGCTGTACGAGCTGCTGCAGCAGCGCAGGTACGTCGATCTCGTCATCCCGCGCGGCGGCGAAGAGCTGAAGGACTACCTGCAGGAGCACAGCAAGGTGCCGGTCATCTACGCCGCCGGCGGCAACTGCCACATCTACGTGGACGCCACCGGCAGCGTCGACATGGCCGTGCCCATCATCGTCAACGCCAAGTGCCAGCGTCCCGGCGTGTGCAACGCGGCCGAGACGCTGCTCGTGCACAAGGACGTGGCCGGGGAACTGCTGCCGCGCGCCGCCGAAGAGCTGAAGCGGCGCGACGTCGAGCTCGTGGTCGACAAGACCGCGGGCGAGATCATCGGCGACCCCGCGCTCAAGCGTGCCAACAAGACGCACTACGAGACCGAGTTCCTCGCGCTCAAGCTGGCGGTACGCGTGGTCGAGTCGCTCGACGAGGCCCTGGAGCACATCGCCACCTACAGCACGCGCCACTCGGAGGCCATCATCACCGAGGACCTCGCCGCGGCGCGCCGTTTCACGGCCGAGGTCGACGCGGCCTGCGTGTACGTCAACGCCTCCACGCGCTTCACCGACGGCGGCGAGTTCGGCCTCGGCGCCGAGATGGGCATCTCCACGCAGAAGCTCCACGTGCGTGGCCCCATCGCCCTCCGGGAGCTCACGAGCGTCAAGTACGAGCTCTGGGGGGACGGCCAGGTCCGCGGGTAGCGCGCGATGGACGCCACTCGTCCGCGGCTCGGCATCATCGGCGGCAGCTTCGACCCGCCGCACCTGGCGCACCTCGCCATCGCGTCGGACGCCCATGCGCGCCTCGGGCTGGAGCGCGTGCTGTTCGTGCCGGCGGCGGCGCCGCCGCACAAGGACCCGCACAACGCCACGTCGGCCGAGGTGCGCCTGCAGATGACCGAGCTGGCCGTCGAGGACGACCTGCGGTTCGTCGAGTCGAGCCTCGAGATCGAGCGCGAACTGGTGTACACGCGCGACATGCTGGACGCGGTCGCGGCCCGGTTCCCCGGCCGCGACCTCTTCTTCATCATGGGGTCCGACTCTCTCTCCCAGCTCGACACGTGGCTCGACCCGTTCGGCATCCTCGAGCGCGCCACCCTGGCGGTGGCGCCCCGCTTCGCCGACGCCGAGGAGCTCGTGCAGCGGGCGAAGGACAGGTGGGGGACCGACCGCATCGTGCTCGTCAACGCCCCGCACTTCGCGCTCTCGTCGACGGTGATCCGCGAGCGCGTCGCCGCCGGCCTGCCCATCCGCTACCTGGTGCCGCTCGCGGTGGAGGAGTACATCGTCGAGCGCGGCTTGTACAGACGGCCGTGATCGGCCCCGACGAGGCGCAGCGGCTCATCGCGGCGCGGCTCTCGGAGAAGCGCCGCGCCCACGCGCAGCGGGTGGCCGCGGAGGCCGTCGAGCTGGCCCGCCGCTTCGGCGCCTCCGAAGCCGACGCCGAGCTCGCGGGCCTGCTGCACGACTACTGCCGCGAGCTCGGCGACGACGAGACCCTGGCCGCCGCCGCGCGTCACGGCATCCCCTACGGCGTGGTGGAGGCGCGGCGGCCCAGGCACATCCTTCACGGTCCCGTGGCGGCCGCCGAGCTCGCGGGCCGCGTGCCGCCCGAGGTGGCGCAGGCCATCGCGCGGCACACGGTGGGCGCCGCCGGCATGACGGTGCTCGACAGGTGCGTGTACCTCGCCGACTTCCTGGAGCCGGGGCGGGACTTCTCCGGCGTGGAGGAGGTCCGCGTGCTCGCGCGCACCTCGCTCGACGACGCCGTCGCGGCCGCGTCCCGCATGACCCTCCTCGAGCTGATCGGCCGGGGCCGCGGGGTGGTGCCGGCCGCGCTCGAGATGTACAACGAGAGCCATGCCGGACGGTGAGACGGGCAGGGACGAGGGCGGCGCGCCGCCCGTGGCGGGCGGCGCCCAGCCGGACGCCGGCGAGCGGCGCCGGGATCGCGCACAGCGCGGCTACCGCGTCGACCGCCTGCGCCGCCGCCGCGAGGGCAAGGCGCAGCGGGTCCAGACGTGGGTGCTGGTCACGCTCGCCGTCGTGGTCGCCTTCGTCGCCGTGCTCGGCGCCTGGTACGCGGCCACGCGGTGGATGCACAAGCCGGCCGTCGCACGGCCGGCCGGCGGCCTGACCCTGCTGCAGCTCACGGGGCCGTCCGGCGACGCCGTCGCCGCGGCGCTGGTGGTCACTGATCCGGTGAGCGGCGTCTCCGCGCTCTACGTCGTGCCGCGCGACCTGCTGCTCGAGGGACCCAAGGGCGAGTACGTCTTCGCCGGCGACGCGATGCGAGCCGGCACCCTCGAGGAGGACCTCTCGCGGGTGGTGGGGGCGCCCGTCGACGCGTCGTACACGCTGCCTCTCACCGCACTGGCGGAGCTCGCCGGCAGCGACCGCCTGCGGCTCACGATGGCCGATGCGGCCACGGTGAAGGTCGACGGCGTCGAGCGCGGCTTCAGCGACGGCAGCACGGTCGACACAGCGGAGCTGCCGGCCCTGTTCCGGGCGGCCGGCCCCACCGGCTGGGACGCCGCCCGCGTGCAGGAGGCCCTGTGGGCGGCTGTCGTCGAGGCGGCTGCGCTGCGTCCGCCCGAGGATCTCAAGGCGACCGTCGAGAAGCTCACCGCCGCCGACGCCGGCTCCGCCGACCCCTGGCACCTGCAGCGCGCCCTCACCGGCGTCACCACGGGCGGGGCGCCGGTCGTGATGTTCCCCGCCGACTCCCGCGTGGCCGAGGGCCAGTTCGCCTTCGTCCCCGACCCCGACCGCGTGCTCGCCGAGATCCGCCGCCGCTCACCCTCCTACCGCAGCAGGTACACGGTCCAGGTGCAGAACGGGACCGGCAAGGTGGGCGCGGGCAGGGCCGTGGCCGAGCAGCTCGCCGTGCTCGACGTGAACCTGCCGCCTGTGGTGAACGCGAAGGACTTCGACTACGAGCAGACCCGCATCCTCGCCGGCCGCGACGCCCTGCAGGTGGCCCAGGAGGTCCGTGCTATACTCGGCCGCGGTGTCGTGCTCGACGCTGCCGACCTCCCTGCCGATTCCGTGGTCGTCATCGTGGGCGCCGACGCCGCATCCGACGGGAACAAGACGAAGGACAAGCAGTAGCCTCAGATCCTGAGCTCACCGCGGCCGAGGCGCTGGCGCGCGACATCGCTGCCCGTGCCGCCGACAAGAAGGCGTCCGACCTGGCCGTGCTGGCCATGGGCGGCGCCGTGAGCTACACGGATTTCTTCGTGCTCGCGACCGGCGCCAACCCGCGCCAGACGCAGGCCATCGCCGACGAGATCCAGCAGAAGGTGCGGCCGCGCCGGCCTGCCCGGGTCGAGGGCGAGCGCGAGGGCGAGTGGATCCTCCTCGACTACATCGACGTCGTCGTGCACGTGTTCACGCCCGCGGCGCGCGACTTCTACCGGCTCGAGACGCTGTGGGGCGACGTGCCCCGGCTCGAGCTCCCCGCCGACCTCTGAGCCGCCGCCGGCACGCCGCCGGTCCGGCCTCCGTGCCTCCCTTCGAAGCCTCGTCCGCGGGAAACGGCAGGATGGCGGCGCCTGTTGCCGAAGCTGTATACTCCGCCGAACGCATCGGCCAAGGAGTGTCATGAAGGTGAAAGCCCCCGTCCTGGTCGTCCTCGTCGCCGTCGTTCTGGCGCTCCTCGCCGCGCCCGCGTTCGCAGGTGTCCGCGACGACTTCAAGGCAGACGTCGTCCGCCTCATCAACGCCGAGCGGTCGGCCCGCGGGCTGCGCGCTCTGCGCCTCGACGCCAGGCTCTCGCGGGCCGCGGCCGCCCACGCCCGCGACATGCTCGCCCGTCACTATTTCTCGCACACCACCCCCGAGGGGCGCACCGCCGCCGACCGGGCGCGCCGCGCCGGGTACCGCACGGTGGGCTACAGCTCGTGGCGCATCGCCGAGGTCCTCGCCTGGGGGACGAGCCGTCGGGGGACGCCTGAGGCGGTCGTCGACGGCTGGATGCACTCGCCGTACCACCGCAGCGTGATCCTCGGGAGGTCCTGGCGCGAGGCCGGCGTCGCCTGCCTCGAGGGCAGCTTCCAGGGCGCTTCCGGGTCGTTCCTCTACACGGTCGACGTGGGGCGGCGCACGCGCTGACGCCTGCGGCGGGCGCGCCGGCGCGGGCACCGGCTTTTTCTCCGGCACTGGTCTTCCGTCCCCGTCGGCGGTAAGATACGAACATATGTTCGTACCACGAGCCATCCTCCATCTGGATATGGACGCGTTCTTCGCCTCCGTCGAACAGGCACGCCGCCCCGAGCTGCGCGGCCGGCCCGTCGTCGTCGGCGGGCCGCGCGGGGGGCGGGGGGTGGTCTCGGCCTGCTCGTACGAGGCGCGGGCGTTCGGCGTGCACAGCGGCATGCCCATGTACCAGGCCGAGCGCCTGTGCCCGCAGGCCGAGTTCCTGCCGGTCGACATGAAGGCGTACCTCGCAGTGCACAGGGGCGTGGTCACGCTGCTGGAGCAGTACACCGACCTCGTCGAGGTGGCCTCCATCGACGAGGCGTATCTGGACGTCACCGGCAGCCGCCGGCTCTTCGGGCCGCCGCGGGCCATCGCCTTCCGCATCCAGGAGCAGGTGTACGAGGCCCACGGCGTCACCTGTTCCATCGGCATCGGCCCCACCAAGCTGCTCGCCAAGCTCGCGGCCGGCATGAACAAGCCGGCCGGCATCGGCGAGCTCACCGACGCCGACGTGCGCGGCAAGCTGCGCGACCTGCCGGTGGGCGACGTGTGCGGCATCGGCCCGGTCACGCAGGAGCGGCTGGCCGCCCTCGGCCTCACCACGGTCGGCATGCTGCAGGACGTACCGTTCCCCCTGCTGGCGGCGGCGTTCGGCAAGGGCGCCCACGGGCTGCGCCAGCTGGCCCTCGGGCGCAGCCTCTCGCCGGTGAACAGCCACCGGCCGCTGCCCAAGTCGGTCGGCCGCGAGATCACCTTCGCCGACGACACCAACGAGCCCGGCCTGCTGCGCGCCACGCTGCTCTCGCTGGCCGACAGCGCCGTCGACGACCTGCGGCGCAAGGGGCTGGCGGCGCGCACGGTGGCCGTCAAGGTGCGCTTCAACACCTTCCACACCGTCGGCCGCCGCCGCACCCTGGCGCGCCCGGTGAGCGCCACGCGGCCGGTCCACGAGGCCGCCGTCGAGCTGCTCGACGAGCTCGGCCTCGGCGCCCGCTGGGTGCGTCTCGTCGGCGTCGGCCTCAGCAACCTCACGCACAACGCCTTCCAGCTCACGCTCGACGAGGGCTGGCGCGAGGTCGCGCTCGGCGAGGCGGTCGACAGGGTACGTGCCAAGTACGGGTTCAAGGCGCTCGGCCCGGCCGGCGGGGCGCTCTCCGGCGGCCGGCCGGCGCACTCCACGCCGGCGCTCGCCTTCCACCCCGGCGGCGCCGGGCCCGCAACCCTCGACGTCGTCTCGTGACGGGCGCACCGAGGGTCGCGCCGCGGGGTCGCCGGCGCGGGCGGTGCGGATGCTCCCGGGACGCCTGAGCGGCGGGCGCGCGAGCCTGCCCCTGTGCTAGACTTCAGCCTTCCGACAGGAGACGTCCGTCCTCTCGCGCGCCCGCGCGCGGGAGCCGGCGAGACCACACACGAGGAGATCCCGGGATGAACGACCCAGCCAAGATCAGGAACATCGCGCTCGTCGGCCACCGCGGTACGGGCAAGAC
>CAIXSE010000206.1 GCA_903921965.1 uncultured Thermoleophilia bacterium
CTCGGCGAGCAGCACGCTGTGGTCGCCGCCGAAGCCGATCGGGATGACGCCCGCCTCGCAGATCTCGCGCAGGGTCGACGCCATGCGCTCCAGGGAGCGCTCGATGAAGCCGGGGACCACGCCGGAGTCGCCGTAGTCGATCGCCGAGAGCTGCTCGAACACGGCCACACGCTGCGCCATGTTGTACGCCGGGCGCAGCGAGAGCGACCCCTCGCGGATGGCCTTCGGCCCGAAGCGCGCCCCGGCGCGGAAGCTCACGCCGGTGTCGAACGGCAGGCCCACGAAGGCGACGTCCACGCCCTCCAGGTGCAGCGTGTGCGGCAGGCGCAGGAACGTGGAGATGCCGGCGAAGCGCGGCGTCTGCAGTGGATCGGCGGGGCCGTAACCTTTCATGTGCGCCTCCCTGTGCGGGGCGTGAGCGGTGTGCGCCCAGTCTACCGCCCGCGGGCGCGCCCGGGGCATCCTTCTCGCACCACGCTTGCGTGTGTGTCGTGCCCTGCATACAATCCGCGCACGATGCCGACCCGCGACGCCGAGAGCAGCAGCAGCACCGCTTGCGCCACGTGGCGTCGCTGGCTCTGGCGCGCGTAGCGCGCCCTTCTCTGACACCCGCGTGGGCCAGGCCCACACCCCCGGACCATTCCTATGGTCGTCCCGTACCCCGACACGGAGCACAGGGCCAGTGCATCTTCAGCCAGACGTCGAGCACCCACAGGCGTCCGCGAAAGGAGGTAGGTCATGAGCGAGTACAAGAAGAAGTTCGTCCTTGACGAGGAGAGGATCCCCAAGGCCTGGTACAACATCGTGCCCGACCTGCCCGAGCCGCCGGCGCCGCCGCTGCACCCCGGAACGCTGCAGCCCGCCGGCCCCGACGACCTGCTGCCGATCTTCCCGCCCAGCATCGTCGCCCAGGAAGTCTCGGGCGAGCGGTACATCGAGATCCCCGAAGAGGTCCACCAGATCTACCGCATGTGGAGGCCCTCGCCGCTGGTCCGCGCCACGGGCCTCGAGAAGGCGCTCGACACGCCGGCGAAGATCTTCTTCAAGTACGAGGGCGTCAGCCCGGCCGGCTCGCACAAGAGCAACACGGCCGTCGCGCAGGCGTACTACAACAAGCTCGACGGTACGAAGCGGCTCGCCACCGAGACCGGCGCCGGCCAGTGGGGCAGCGCCCTGAGCATGGCCTGCAACATCTTCGGCCTCGAGTGCTTCGTCTACATGGTCAAGGTGAGCTACCACCAGAAGCCGTACCGGCGCAGCATGATGCAGATCTGGGGCGCGGACGTGATCCCCAGCCCCAGCGACCGCACCAACGCCGGCCGCGCCGTCCTCGCGGAGGACCCGGAGTCGCTCGGCAGCCTCGGCATCGCGATCAGCGAGGCCGTAGAGGACACCGTCACGCACCCCGGCACCAAGTACGCGCTCGGCAGCGTCACCAACCACGTGCTGCTGCACCAGACGGTCATCGGTGAGGAGGCGCTCCTGCAGTGCCAGGACGCCGACGCCTACCCGGACGTCGTCATCGGCTGCGTCGGCGGCGGGTCGAGCTTCGGCGGCATCGCCTTCCCCTTCCTGCGCGAGAACCTCGCCGGCAAGGCCAGGACCCGCCTCGTGGGCGTCGAGCCGACCGCGTGCCCCTCGCTCACCAAGGGCCAGTTCGTCTACGACTTCGGCGACGAGGCCCAGTCCACGCCGCTCTTCAAGATGTACACCCTCGGCCACGACTTCATGCCGGCCGGCATCCACGCCGGAGGCCTGCGCTATCACGCCATGGCGCCGCTGGTGAGCCACGTGTACCACCTCGGTCTCATGGAGGCCGTGGCGGTGCCGCAGACCAAGGTGTTCGAGGCGGCGCGCCTGTTCGCGCAGACCGAGGGCATCGTCCCGGCGCCCGAGAGCAGCCACGCGATCCGCACCGCCATCGACGAGGCCCTGCAGGC
>CAIXSE010000207.1 GCA_903921965.1 uncultured Thermoleophilia bacterium
CTGCTCGGGCTTCTTGCCCGTCACGACGATCTGGTCGGCGTTGATGACGACGACGAAATCACCCGTGTCGATGTTGGGGGTGTAGATGGGCTTGCGCTTGCCGCGCAGGCAATCGGCGACGACGGTGGAGAGCCGGCCGAGCGTCTGGCCTTTGGCGTCGACGATGTACCACTTCTTCTCGATGGTGGACGGTTTGGCGACGTACGTCTTCATGTGCTCTCTCGGTCTCGCTGACGGAAGCGCGCGCCCTCAGGACGCGCGAAGGGGAACTATAGCGAATCGGCGGCGGCGGCGCAACACCACGTGCGAGCCGGCCGTGGCGGCCGGCGCCGCGGCACGGAGCCCGCCTCGCGCGCGCGAGTCGGCTTTCGGAGGCCGGAGCAGGCTACGCCAGCCGGCGCAGGCGCACCTCGTCGCCCGGCTCGAGCCCGAGCACCTCGACCGCCGAACCGGCGTTGACGGCGATCGCCGCCTGGCCGTAGCTGTCCACGAGCACGACGATGTCGCTGGGACGCACCGACGAGAACGTGCGCGCCACGCGCGCGAGGAACCGTTCGCCCCCGCACAGCAGCTCCACCTCCTCGCCGAGCTTCGCGTCGGAGAGCTGGCGCGCCCGCAGGTTGAGCGTGACGTTTCCGAAGCGGTCGACGAGCAGCGCCGTCGCCGTGAGCCCGTCGCGGTGACGGCGGACCTCGGGCAGCTCTAGGGGGACGAGGCCGGCGGGGTCGACGGCCGAGCCGGCCGCCTCGAAGGGCAGGCCCGCGGCCAGGCGGGCCGCGACCGGCGCGAAGATGTCGCGGCCGTGGAAGGTGGCCGAGAGAGGCGAGAGCCAGAGCTCGTCGTTGGTGAGCTCGGCCGCCTCGGCCACCCCGCCGTCGCGCGCGACGGCGAGCATCATGAGCCCGTTGTCGGGGCCCACGAAGAGGCGGTCGCCGTGGCTGCGCAGGGCGACCGCCCGCCTTGGGCCGCCCACCCCGGGGTCCACCACCGTGAGGTGGACGGCGTGCCCGGGCATGTACGGCAGCGAGTTGCGGAGGATCAAGGCGCCGGCCATGACGTCGCGCTGCGGCAGGCCGTGCGTCACGTCGATGACGCGGACCTCGGGCGCGATGCGGGCGATCACGCCGCGGCACACGCCGGCGAAGTCGTCGGCGTAGCCGTAGTCGCTGGCGAAGCAGACGGGCCGCGTCATGCGAGGAACCTACGACGCGGCGAGGCCGGACGCAACGCCACCGGGGTTCGAGGCGTCGTCCGGCGCGCGACGCCGGCCCTCACCCCATGGGCTCGGGGTGGCCGGCGGGGTGGAACAGGATGCCTCCCGGTACGTCGCAACCGATGCCGCCCACGACCTCCTGCAGGGACTCGTCGTCGAGGCCGGCCAGCGCCGGCTTCGCCTGCTCCGAGCGCAGCTCCTCCACCGTGAAGCTGAAGCCCTCGGCGGCGGCCAGCCGGCAGAGAGCCTCCTCGCGGTCGTCCGCTCCGAAGAGCTCGCGGGTCTTCTCCTGCAGCGCCGCATCCGTCTGCAGCTTCTCGAAGAACGCGCTCAGGTCGTCGAGCGACATGGTCTCTCCTCCTTCTCGATGACCGACTTCACGTCAGCACATCGACTCCGCCGGCGCGACGGCTCCTGCCGCCGGCGGGTACACCTCCGCCGCCACCGCGAACAGGCGGCGGCGGTAGCCACTCTTCCAGAGCTCGCACGCGGCGGCGTCGCGGGCGAGCAGGTCGCCCGTCTGCCGGTACGCCAGCGCCCAGCAGCCGGCGCCGCAGTCGGCGAACTCGGCGCAGGCCGCGCACTCCTGGTTGCGCTCCAGGACCTGCGCCTTGGTCACGCTCACAAGCTCGCGGAGCGCCGGGTCCTCCCACGCCGCGCCGAGCTCGACCTCGAGCAGGGACGGCATCGCCCCGTGGATGGGGGTGCCGAGGAACCGCGGGCAGGGGACGAGCGTGCCGTCGGGCATCACGTAGGCGACGTCGTTGAGGAGGGCACCGCAGTGCTGCTCCTCCGGCACGCAGCGGTGCAGCGGCTCGCGAGGCTGTTCGACCGCACCCGGGGATCCGGCGTACATGCCGCACACCGTGAGCAGGAGCGGCCTCCCCAGCTCCAGCCAGCGGCGCACGATCGCCTCGCTCACCTCCGCCTGACGCGCCAGGGACAGCCCGGTCGTCGAGCCCTGCCAGCGGCCGACCTCGAGCGGCGCGCTCACGTGCCAGGCGGTCGCGCCGAGGCCGGCCAGCAGCTCCAGCGTCGCTTCGATCCCCCCCGCCGTGACGGCGTCCAGGCTGCTCGTGACCGTGACCCTGAACCCCGCCGCCACGGTGCGTATCATCGCGTCGACGGTCGGCTCATCCACGCCGTCGGTCCCCCGCATCGAGTCGTGCGACCCCACGCCGTCGTAGCTGAAGTGCACGATCGGGTCGCACTCGCTTGCACGCAGCGCGGCCAGCGCGTCGTCGTCGAGCAGCAGGCCGTTGGTCGAGATCTGGTGGACGCCGATGCGCCGCTCCGCGAGCTCGCGGAGCAGGTCCCACAGGTCGTCGCGCAGCAGGGGCTCGCCACCCGTGAGGTGGACGCGCTGCACCCCGGCACGCTCCAGCTGACCGGCGATGCGGAACAGGTCCGCCGTCGGCAGCTCGCCGTACCTCGCGTCGGGCGCGTCCATGTAACAGTGCCGGCAGCGCAGGTTGCAGCGTCCCGTGACCGCCCAGTTGACGAACGGGAGGTAGCGGTTCGGCGCCGTACGCAGCGCCTGACGCGGGTCGAGCGCCGTGCCGGGGCCGCACTCGCGCGCCATGCCCTTCTCGAGCATGAGGTCGAGCGTGGCCCGGTGCGCGGGCAGGAAGAACGGCGCCGTGAAGTCGGTGGCGCCGTCGCAGGCCCGCGCGACGTAGCCGGCCGCGGGCGACAGCGTGTGAGCCTCACCGGTGCGCCAGTCGTACAGCACGGCAGGCCTGTCGGCGTAGCCGCGCAGCAGCCAGTCGGGCGCCAGGACGGCGTAGCGGCCGCGCTCGGAGGCCGGGGTGACCGGCGCACGGGCGTCCACGGTACCGCTCAGAATCGTTGGACGACGATGTCGAGGGTATCTCCCTGGATGCCCGGCACGTCACAGGTGACACCGGCCGCGCCGGTCACGCGACTCAACGCCCCGTCGTCCGGTTCCGCGGCCCCCGGGACGTCCGCGGCCCCGCGACGTCCTCGCTCGTCACGTCGGCGGCGCGACGAACGCATCCAGAGCCACCATCGACATGGCCCCCTTCCTACGACAGCCCCCTCCGGCAGCGCGCCCGCGCCGAGGCCTCTGCACGGCATTCACTCCGTGGGCTGGTGCGTGCTGCCGGCCGGGATCATGCCGTAGTAGCAGCCGTAGCCACCCACGACCGCATCGAGCGCTGCGTCGTCCAGCGATGCCATGCCTTCACCCCCCGCCGCGTCCGCCCAGTCCGCCACGGTCACGTCGAAGCCGTTCTCCGCCGCCAGACGGCACAGGCGGTCGGCGCGGTCCGGAAGACCCTCCAGCGAGCGGGCCTCGTCCCGCAGCGCATTGTCGGCCTCGAGCTTCGCCACGAAGCCCTTCAGATCGTCGACGGACATGCTGCCTCCTCTCGTGACCCGGCGACCTCGGGCGCCGGGATGTCGCCGGCGATGTCCGCCAGCCTGATACGCTCGCCGCTCCTCCACAGCTCACAAGCCGCGAGGTCGCGACCGAACACGTCGCCGGATCGGGCGAAGGACGACGCCCAGCAGCCGGCGCCGCATTCGCCGAAATCATCGCAGACGGCGCACTCCGGGGTGCGCGCGAGCATCTCCGCCTTCGTGACGCCGGCGAGCTCGCGCAGTGCGGGATCCTGCCACGCCTCGCTCAGGCCTGCGTCGAGCAGCGACGGCATGGCGTCGCGCAGCGAGGTGCCGACGACGCGCGCGCACGGGACGAGACGGGCGTCGGGCATGAGCCACACGGCCTCGGTGAGCGGCTCACTGCAGTGGAGGTCATCCGGGGTGCACCGGCGCGGCGGCTTCCGGGCCGGTCCGCACACGCCGGGAGCACCGTCGTACATGCCGAAGAGCGAGATGGGGAACGGGCGTCCCAGCGTCAGCCAGCGGCGAAGGATGCCCTCGCTCAGCTCGGCCTGCGCGGCCAGGGACAGCGCCGTCGTCGACCCCACCCAGCGGCCGTGCGGGACCGGAGCGCTCACGTGCCAGCTCTGTACGCCGATGTCCGCGAGCAGCTCGAGTGCGGCCACGACACCCCCGGCGGTGGTCGCGTCGGCACTGCTGACCACGGCGACCCTGAAGCCGGCGGCGACCGCGCGACGCATGGCGGCGACCGTCGCCGCCTCTGCCGGTCCGCCGCGCATCGAGTCATGCGAGCCCACGCCGTCGTAGCTGAAACGCAGGGTCGGATCGACGTCGAGCTCGCGCAGCCGCGCGAGCGCGGCGTCGTCCAGAAGCAGCCCGTTGGTCGAGATCTGGTCGACGCCGATGCGGCGCTCGGCGAGCGCCGCGACGATCTCCCAGATGTCGTCGCGCAGCAGCGGCTCGCCGCCGCTGAGGTGTACACGCTGCACGTTGGCGCGCTCCATCTCGTCGACGATGCGGAGCGCCGTCTCCGTGGGGAGCTCACCATACCGCGCAGTCGGTGCGTCGATGTAGCAGTGCCGGCAGCGCAGGTTGCAGCGTCCCGTCACCGCCCAGTGGACGAACCTCAGGTAGCGGTTCGGGGCCGTGCGCAGACGCTGGCGCTCGTCCGGCGCCGTGCCGGGCGCACACGACACGGCCATGCCACGCTCGAGCATGAGAGCGAGCGTGGCCGCGTGGTCCGGCAGGAAGTACGGCGCCGTGAAGTCGGTGGCGCCGTCGCAGCAGCACGCGACGTGCGCCCCGGTGCGCGAGAGGTTGTGCACCTCACCGCTGCGCCAGTTGTACAGCACGGCAGGCCTGTCGGCGTAACCGCGCAGCAGCCAGTCGGGCGCCAGGACGGCGTAGCGGCCGCGCTCGGAGGCCGGGGTGACCGGCGCACGGGCGTCCACGGTACCGCTCAGAAGCCCTGGACGACGATGTCGGGGGTAACTCCCTGGATGCCCGGCGCGTCACAGGCGACACCCGCCGCGCCGGTCACGCGACTCAACGCCCCGTCGTCCAGCTCCGCGGCCCCCGGGACGTCCGCGGCCCCGGCCAGGTCCGCGGGCGTCACGTCGAAGCCGTGCCCACGCGCGAGCCGGGACAGGGCTTCGAGCCGTGCCTCGCCCTGCTCGCCCTGCACGGCGAGCGCCTGGTCGCGCAGCGCGGCGTCCTGCTGCAGGCGCGCGAAGAACGCCTTCAGGTCCTCCGTCGACATGGTCCCCTCCTCCACGTCGTGCCGGGCGCCGGCGACCGTCGCCGGCCGGCTGGTCTTCGCGGCCGCCGGCTGCCGGGAGCAAGCATACGCCCTCGGCGGCGGCGCGCCCGTTCTCCCGCGCCCCGGCGGCCGCTCAGCCGGCCTCCGCCGAAGGCATGTACGGGACCGTCTTCGACCCCTCGACGAACCCGTAGCCGGCGATGCCGGACGACACGTCGGGGGCGAGGACCGCGGAGCACTTCTGGGTGATCACGGCCGCGGCCACGGCGCAGGCCTCGGCGGCCTCCGCGTAGCTCAGTCCGTGCTCGCGCGCGACCGCGGCCAGGGGGCCATCGAGGAGTCGCTGGGTGTCGAGCAGCGACAGGAGCAGCTCCGCGGACGCCGCCGCGGCTCCGGCGCGCTGCGGATCGGCGTCGATGCCGAGCGCGCGCAGCGTACCCGCGTACAGGGACACGAGCGCGGGTCCCTTCTCGTTGGCGGCGTCGGAGAACACGGGCGCTCCGGACGGCAGCTTGTCGAGCGGCAGGCCGAGGGACAGCAGGAGGAAGGTGCCCGCCATGCGGGCGGCCGCAGCCACCGCCGTCTCGGCGTGGACGCCGCGCTCGCCGGCCAGGCGGGCGAAGATCACGCCGCAGCACGCCTGTGCGGCGACTGCCGTGGGGCTCGGTGCCATCGGCTCACGGTACCACACGAACGGGCTCTCGGAGTGCCGGACGGGTGACGCGCCGCCGGAGGGTGCGGAGACCGGATCAGGCCAGACTGCGGGCGGCCGCGGCGATGGCCTCGGCCAGGCCCGCGGCCGTGTGCTCGGGCGCCTCCACGGCGACGGTGAGGCCGAGCGCTCGCAGGGCCGCGCTGGTGGCCGGGCCGATGGAGCAGAGACGCACCCCCGCGAGCAGCTCCGCGAGCGCCGGCGGGGACTCCCCGGCGGCGCGGGCCTCCGCGGCGAGTGCCGCCGCCAGCAGTCCCGCGAACTCCTCGGCGGTGCTCGCCGACGTGAAGGTGATGAAGTCGGCGGCGGCGAGCTCCTCGGCCGGCAGGCCGAGCGCCTCCGCCGGCGCCGTGTCGTACACCGGCAGCACGTCGACCTCCGCGCCCCACGAGCGGAGCGCGTCGGACAGCACCGGACGCGCGCGGCTCGCCGTGGGCAGCAGCACGCGCGTCCCGGCCGGCACGAGCCCCAGCTCGTCGAGCGTGGCGACGAGGCCCTCGGCGATGAACTCGCCGGGCACCACGTCGACGGCCACGCCGCGCTCCTCGAGCGCGGAGGCCGTGGCCGGACCCACGGCGGCCACAAGCACGCCGGGGACCAGGGGGCCCGGTCCGGCCGCGCCGGGCGCCGGGCCGCCCCGCGCCCGGCGTCCCGCCGCGTCGAGGTGGTCCAGGAAGACATCCACGCCGTTGCGGCTCGTGAACACGACGAGGCGGTAGCCGGCCAGGCCGCCGACGGCGGCCGCGACCTCGTCGTCCCACGGCCGCGGCACGATACGGATGGTGGGCGCGAGCAGGACGCGCGCGCCCAGGTGTGCGAGGGGCTCGGCCAGCGAGGCGGCCTGCTCGGCCGGACGCGTGACCACGACCGTCCTGCCGTCCAGCGGGCGGCCGGGGCGGGGCGGGGCAGCTCCGATGCCGTCCACGGGACTACCCGCGGACGGAGGCGAGGATGCGGCTGGCGCCGCGCGCCAGCAGGTCCTCGGCGAGGGCGATGCCGAGGCCCTCGGGCGCCCGCGAGGGCCCGGTGAGCTCGCCGCGCACCGTGTCGGTGCCGTCGAGCGAGCCGACGAACGCCAGCAGACGCAGCTGGTCGAGGCCGGCCTCACCGGGCACCCGCGAGACCTTGGCGTGGGCGGCGATGGGCACCTGACAGCCGCCCTCCAGGCGGTGCATCAGGGCGCGCTCGGCGCGCAGCGCGAGGCTGCTTGGCTCGTGCACCAGCGGCAGGACGAGCGACGCCACACGGGTGTCGCCGGAGCGCGCCTCGATCGCCAGCGAGCCCTGGCCCACGGCGGGCAGCATCTGGTCGAACGAGAAGGCGAAAGCGGCGAGCTCGGGCTGCCGCAGGCGGGCCAGGCCGGCGGCCGCGAGGATGGTGCCGGCCATCTGCTCTTCTTCGAGCTTGCGCAGGCGCGTCTGCACGTTGCCGCGGATGTCCACGAGCCGGAGGTCGGGACGCAGCGCCAGCAGCTGCGAGCGGCGCCGCAGACTGGACGTGCCCACGACGGCCCCCGGCGCGATGGCCTCGATCCCTGCGGGGCGGCCGCCCGGGCCGGGCACGAACACGTCGTGCACGTCTTCACGGGCGGTGAACGCCACGATGGCGAGGCCGTCGGGTACCGACGTCGGCATGTCTTTGGCGGAGTGCACGGCCATGTCGGTGCGGCCGTCGAGCATGGCCGCCTCGAGCTCCTTCGTGAACAGCCCTTTGTCCCCGATCTTGGCGAGCGGGGCGTCGAGGAGCTTGTCGCCCTTGGTCTGGATGACCTCGATCTCGACGTGCAGACCCGGGTGCAGGCGCATGAGCTCGTCCCTCACCCACTCGCTCTGGACGAGGGCGAGCCTGCTGCCGCGCGAGCCGATCCTGACGACGTCGCTCATGCCCCACCCGTGCCCGTGTCGCGAAGGCGGTGCACCGTGGCGCCGGCGGGTTCGGGCTCGCGCACGGCTGCCGCCTCCGGCGCGGGCTCGGGCGCGTCCTCGGGCTGCGCGGCGGCCTGGGCGCCGGCCGGACCCGCCGCGGCGGCGACGCGCTGCGCCGCGTCCGTCGCGGCCGGCGCCGGCTCGTCCTCCCCCGGCTCGTCGCCGAGGTCGAACAGCGTGCGCACGGCGTCGACGTACAGGTAGCAGGAGTTGCTGCCGGCGGCCTCCTTCATCTTGACCGTCGGCATGTGCAGGATCTTGTTGACGATGCTGCTCGTGAGCATGTCGACCTGGGCGCGCTGCTCGTCGGTGAGGCCGGCGAGCTTGTTGCCGAGACGCTCGAGTTCGCCCTTGCGGATGCTCTCGACGGCCTCGCGCAGCGTGGCGATCGTCGGGACGACCTCGAGGCTGCGCAGCCAGTCGTTGAGGCTCATGAGCTCCTGGTCGACGATGCGCTCGGCGTGCTGGGCGTCCTTCTCGCGCTCGTGGCGGTTGCGCTCCACGACGTGCTGGAGGTCGTCGATGTCGTAGAGGTACGCGTTCTTCACGCGGTTGATCTCGGGGTCGAGGTCGCGCGGCACGGCGATGTCGATGAAGAAGATGGGGCGCTTGCGGCGGTGGTGCATCGCCCGCTCGGTCATCTCGCGGGTGATGACGTAGTCGGGGGCGGCCGTGGAGCTGATGACGATGTCGGCGGCGGCGAGGTGCGTCTCGAGGTCCTCGAAGGGGACGGCGCGTCCGCCCACGCTGTGGGCGAGCTTCTCCGAGGTCGCGAAGGTACGGTTGGCCACGAGGATGCGCTCGATGCCGTGCGCCCTGAGGTGCGTCGCCGTGAGCTCGCTGGTCTCGCCGGCGCCGACGATGAGGACGGTGTGGTCCTTGAACTTGCCGAACACCTGCAGGGCGAGCTCGACGGCCGCGGAGCTGACGCTCACCGGACGCTCGCCGATGGCGGTCTCGGTACGCACGCGCTTGCCTACTTCGAGCGCGTGCCGGAACAGGCGGTTGAACACCACGGAGGTGCAGCCGCCCTCGCACGCGAGCTGATAGGCGCCCTTCATCTGCGCGACGATCTGCGCCTCGCCGACGACCATGGAGTCGAGGCTCGACGTGACGCGGAAGAGGTGCGCGATGGCGCCGTCGCCGGAGTAGCTGTACAGGCTCGACTCGAGGTCGGCGGCGGCGACGCCGGCGTGGCGCGCCAGCACGCTCACGGAGGCGTGGCGCGCGGCGAGCGAGTCGTGCGCGTACGTGTACAACTCGGTGCGGTTGCACGTGCTCAGCGATACCGCCTCGCAGGCGGCGCCGCTCTCGAGCAGCTCCTGGGCTACGCGCAGGGCGTTCTCCTCGTCGAGGGCGAGGCGCTCGCGCAGGTCGAGGGACGCTGTCTTGTGCGAGATCCCGGCGACGACGACGAGCACGCTCTCAACCCCCGTACGTGTGGAAGCCGGTCCAGAACGGGACGGCGGCAAAGCGGATGACGAGCAGCACGACCATACCGCTCACGGCGAGCCAGGCGATGCGGCTGCCCACCCAGTCGGCGCGCACCCGCCCCCACAGCAGGACCGCGTACACCGCCCAGGCGCCGATGGCCAGGAGGACCATCGGGTCGAGCCACCACTGCGGCACGTTGAACGTCTCGGCGCGGATGATGCCGGCCAGCATGCCCGCGGTGAGGAACGGCAGGCCGACGAGGGTGGCGTGGTACACGAGCTTCTCCAGCGTCCCCAGGGAGGGCAGCCGGCCCAGGACCCCGTCGGCGTGGTGCCGGCGCAGCAGCGACTCCTCGATGAGGTAGAGGACCGCGGCGCCGCCCGCCACGTACAGACAGCCGATGGCGGTGATCATCACGACCACGTGCAGCACGACGATGTCGCTCTGCAGCGCCGGGGTGAGCCCGCCGGGAGCGTCGTACTTGATGAGCGCCGCGGTGAGCAGCACGAGGACCACCGGCAGCACGAAGAGCCCCACGGCGCGCATCTTCGTGAACGACTCGAGGATGTGCCAGACGAGCACGATCGCCCACGCCACCAGTACGAGCGACTCGTAGGCGCCGACGAAAGGCACGTGCCCGGCGCTGAAGCCGCGGAAGACGACGGCGAGCGTCTGGCAGACGAGGCCGATGGCGGCGACCCACAGCCCCACGCGGGTGAGCGTGGGGCTCTTGGTCAGGAACTGCACCACGAAGACCGCGAACGCGCCTGCGTAGAGCAGGTACGCGATCCACAGCAGGATGACGGAGGCGTGCTCCA
>CAIXSE010000208.1 GCA_903921965.1 uncultured Thermoleophilia bacterium
GGGGCAACGAGCAGCTCACCCCGCCGGAGGTGGACGCGGTGAGGCCCGGCGGGGGCGCAGCCGACGCGCCGGGCTGGACGGTCCGGGCCTTCCCGAACAAGTACCCGGCCCTGCAGGGGCGGCACGAGGTCATCGCCCACTCGCCGCGCCACGACGTCGAGCTCGAGGACCTGAGCGACCACGAGCTCCTGGAGGTCCTCGAGCTGTGGCGCCGGCGCGTCGCGTGGCACCTCGACGACGGCGCCGCGGCCGTCACGGTGATCTACAACCGCGGCGCGGCGGCGGGGGCCTCGCAGGCGCACCCGCACGCCCAGCTGCTCGCGACCCCCGTCGTGCCGCCGCTGCTGCTCGACGAGCTCGCGGAGTTCGACAGGTCCCGCAACCGCTACGGCGGCTGCGTGCTCTGCGCCGAGCTGGACGGCGCCGGCGAGCGCCTGGTGCACGACGGCGACGTGGTCGCCTGGGTGCCGGCCGCGCTCCGCTTCTCGCACGAGGTCTGGCTCGCGCCGCGGGAGCACCAGGCCGACGTACGCGAGGCCGGCATGCGCCCGCTCGCGCGCACCCTGCGCCGCGCCCTCGCCGCGCTCCACGCGGCGACCGGCGGCGCGCCGCTGAACTTCTGGCTGCACACCGCCCCGCGCGAGCTGCGCGGCCCGTTCCACTGGCACCTGGAGCTGGCGCCGAGGCTCTCCACGCTGGCGGGCATCGAGCTCGGGACCGACATCGCCGTCGTCGCGGCGGACCCGGTGGCGGACGCCGCCGCCCTGCGGGCCGCCTGGCCGCGAGACTGAGCGCCGCCGGCGGCGGCGGACCGTGCCGGGAGGACCCCCGGAGACCCGGCGGCGGCAGGCGGCCTCGCCGCCTGCCGGACGCGGCGCCCGCCTCAGCCCTGTGGCGCCGCGGAGCGCAGCGCGAGCTGGCCGCAGGCGGCGTCGATCGCCGCGCCCGGCGAGCGGCGCAGGGTCACGTCCACACCGGCAGCCTCAAGGCGCTCCTTGAAGGCGGCGAGCCGGGCGGCCTGCGGCCGCCTGAACTCGCCGCCGGTCTCGTTGTAGGCGATGAGGTTGAGGTGCGCATACGGGCCGCGCACCCGCGGCGCGAGTGCCTGCGCCTGCTCGTCGGTGTCGTTCACGCCGTCCATCACGACGTACTCGTACAGCACCTTGCGGTGGGTGCTGCGCACGTACCGCGCGCAGGCCGCGAAGACCTCGTCCAGGGGGTACGTCCTGTTCAGCGGCACGAGCCGGTCGCGAAGCTCGTCGGTGCCGGCGTGCAGGCTCACCGCGAGGTGCACCTGCAGCGGCTCCCGCGCGAGCCGGTCGATGCCGGGCACGACCCCCGCGGTGGAGACCGCCATCGACCGCGCCCCCAGGTCGAACCCGTCGGGGTCGTTGAGCAGGCGGCAGGCGCGAAGGGTCTCGTCGTAGTTGTGGAACGGCTCGCCCATGCCCATGAAGACGACGTTGCTCACGACGCGCGAGCGCTCCCGCAGCAGGCGCGCGAAGTGCAGCACCTGGTCGACCATCTCCTCGGCCTTCAGGTCGCGGCGCAGGCCGAGGCGTCCGGACGCGCAGAAGGCGCAGCCGACGGCGCAACCGACCTGCGTCGACACGCACACGGTGGCGCGCTTCGGGTACGTCATGAGGACGGCCTCGACGGGCGCGCCGTCGGCCGCCGCGAAGAGCGTCTTCTCGACCGCGTCGCGCGCGTCCCCCACGCTGTCCACCGGTGTCAGCGCGACTGCAGTCAGCCGTTCGGCGAGCGCACTCCGCAAGGGCAGCGGGAGGGTGGTAATCTCGTGGAAATCCGTGACGAGCCCGCGCGTGAGGGCCTGGTAGACCTGGCGAGTCCTGTACTGAGGTTCCCGGAGGTCGGCGAGGACGGCTGCGATGTCGTTCGACTCGATCACCCGTCCATTGTACCGGCGCGCCCGCACAGGAAACCCCGGGCACGCGCGCGAACATCGAACCACACGAGCCAGATGACAGCGCAGGGGACCCACACCACATGACGACCGTGCAGATCGTAGGAATCGCCGTGGCCGCGGCCGTCGTCCTGCTGCTGGTGATCGCGCTCGTGATCACGCGGCGGCGCGGCCGGCCCGAACAGCCGCCGCCGGGTACGTCGTTCCTCGACCTCTCGCCGCAGGACACGTTCGACGGGCTCGGCCGCGCCGAGCAGCCGGTGGAAGACGTCACGCTCGACGCCAGGGCGGTCCGGTCGCTGCAGGACGGCGGCGCGGCGGCCGGGGCCCAGGCGGCAGCGGCGACCGCACCCGTCCTTCCCGCGACGGAGCCCGGGGAGCCTGCCGTGAGGGTGGAGCCGGCCGCGGCGCCGGACGACGGCGGCCTGTCTCCCCTGCCGGACGGGCCGGCGCACGCGCAGCCCGGCGCTCCACACGACGCCGTCCTCCCCGTCGCACCCCGCCCAGCGGAACAGGATGCAGCGTCCCCGGAACCCGCCGCACCGGCCGCTTCGTGGGACGACGTGCAGCCGGGCACCGGGCAGGACGCGGACGACGGGCCGCAGGCTTTCGCAGCGGCGAGCCACCTCAGCCTGGACTGGGGGCTCGAGGCCGACCCGCCGGACTTCGCGCCCGCCGGCGGCGGCAGTCCCGCGTGGGACACCGACCCCTTCCCCCGGCAGCCGGAGGTGGCGCCGGGAGCCTTCGACGGCGTCGCCCTCAGCTGGACGGCGATGACCGGCGACGACGAGACCGGCGAAGAGGCGCAGCCGGAGCCGGAGTCGGAGCCGGAGCCGGCGCCTCGCAAGGTGCCGCTGGCCGACATCATGGTCACCACCAGCAGCAAGGTCATCGACCTCGACGACCCCGAGGTGCGGCGCATGCTCACCGACCTCGTGAAGTTCGAGATCGACCAGGCCACGCGCTACCGCGAGCAGGGCCAGCACCTGGAC
>CAIXSE010000209.1 GCA_903921965.1 uncultured Thermoleophilia bacterium
AAGATCTACGTGATGGCCTACGCGATGATCATCACCACGCTGCTGCAGGTGATCTGGAGCAACCACCGGCTCAAGCTGAACCAGCTGGACGTGACGCACGAGGTGCACCGCCTCGACGTGGCCAGCGCGGCGATCCAGTTCACGCTGTTCTGGGCGGTGTTCGCCTACTTGACGCTGGTCCGGTAGGCGAGGGCGCGCCGGCGCCGCCGGGCGCGGCGTCAGATGGGGACGGAGCCGGGGCCGTCGGGTGTGAGGCCGTACGGCACGGGGCCGAAGTCCAGGCCGCCGTCGACGCCGTCGAGCTGCTCGTCGGCGAGCGCGCCGCCCGCGGCGGCCTGCGCGCTGCCCTGCGCCTGTCCGTCGAGGCGGGTCGCGAGCTCCTCCGCCGTCACGAGGTAGCCCTCGGACTGGGCGAGCGCCAGGCGCTCGCCCGGGTCGCGCAGCACCAGGAGTCGCTCGCGGAAGGCCTCGTTACGGCGCATGCGGTCGGCAAGGTCGTGAGCGGCCTGCTCGCACATCTGGAGGCTCCTCTCGTCGACTGGCCGGTCGGGTCCCTGTGCTCTTCATCGACAGGGCGGCGGTCGCGGCTGAACCGGCCGCCGTTGGGTCATCCGTCTAGAGATGTGGCGCCTGTCCGTACAGATTGACAGGCATGCCACCGCCCGGACCGCGGCCGCGGCCACGGCGTGCGACCGCCGCGCCGGACCGAGGCTGTGGCCGCCGGCCCAGCTGACGGCCGGCGGTCCCGGCGCGGCGGGAGCGGGCAGCCGGGCCTGCGCCGTGGCCGGCGTGGACGAGAAACCGGAAGAGGAGCGGCTGCGCGTCAGGCGCCGGCGACGCAGGCGAGCTCGCAGGCGCGGCAGTAGCGCGTCAGCATGACCTCTCCGGCCTCGCCGTCGCGCGGCACGTACTCCGAGGCGGCTTCGTCGGCCTGCATCTGCAGGCTGCAGAGCGGCCGCGCGAACGAGCCGTCGCGGCCGGGCAGCTCCCGCTGCCCGTACTCCTCCGGCGTGAAGGCCGAGCCGGCGAAGGCCGCCTGCGGGCAGGCGGCCCGGCACGGCTCGGGGCAGCGGATGCACGGGTCGTACCCGCTCGGGCCGGTGCTCGGGAGCTCCGCGGACGTCAGCACCGCGCGCAGGCGCAGGCGCGGCCCGTACTCGCGCGTGAGCAGCAGGTTGTTGTGGCCGACGCAGCCCAGGCCGGCGAGCACGGCCGCGTCCTTGAGGTAGATCCCGCCGCGCTCGACGTGGTACGCGATCGCCCAGGACTGCAGGCCGAGCTCGGCGCGGAGCCGCGCGGCGAGCTTCTCGGCGGCGGCGATCAGCAGCAGGTTGCCCGGCGGGTTGCCGGTGTCTTCGCCGTCGAGCCACCAGTCGAGCTCGGGCTGCTCCTGGGGGTGCGCCACGGCGAGCACGACGGCCGACCGGGCCTCCCGGCGCCAGGTCACCCGGCCGCGCCGGCCGCCGCCGGCGTCGACCGTCCCGGTGCCGGAGTAGTCGGGCAGGCGCTCGCTGATGGTGTGCGACGGCGAGCGCCGCAGGTCGGCGACGGAGGCGATGCCCGCCAGGTCCGCGCCGCACTCGAGGGCGGCGGCGACGATGGCGGCGCCGAGCTCCGCGGCGTCTGCGCCGCCCGCGCGGGGGACCTCCGGCGCCGCGCTCAGCCGATGACCTCGATGCCCTGCGAGCCGTCGCTGGCCGGGCCGAAGATGCCGCCGGTCACGTCTGCCGTCTCGTCGTCGCCGAGGCGCCCGCCCGTCGCGTCGTCCGCCGCCGGCTCGATCGCGTCGTTCGCCACGCTCATGTCCGCGCTCCTCCGATCGTGATCGCCGTCCCCGGGGTCGTGCGCCGCGAGGCGCGCCGTCACGCCGGCCCATGACGAAGGCCGGCACGACGCTGCCCCCGCGTGAGACGCTGGTGATCCCGGCGGAGCCGACATGCCCGTTCCCCCTCACGACAACGGACCCGTCACCGGGTCCATTGTACAGAGCTGTGCGTGGGACCCCGCGCCGGCGGGGCCTCGGGGTCAGACGACCGTCTGGCTGGGCTGCACTCCGTTGGTCGGCTGGTGGCCCCCGGGCACGTACGTCCCGCCCACGACGCCCTCGACGTCCTCGTCGGTGAGTTCCTGGTCCTTGCTCTCGATGTCGTCGCTGCCTGACATCTGTCACCTCCGCCAGTGGGGAACCGGACCGCGCTTCACGGTTGTCCCAGTGTAACGCCAAACCGGCCCTACTGCCATCGTCGTGCGATTGCGGTCGGTCTTCCGGCCGGCCGGCGCCGCAGCTATGATGCGGGCGAGATGGGCACGACGAAAGAAGAGCCTCCGGCGGCGGACGCCGGCCAGGGCGTCGCGGCGGAGCCCGCCGACGACCGGATCCCGGGCAGTGCGCCGGAAGCCGCTCCCGTCGCCGGCGTACCCGGGCTCGGCGTGCTGCCGCCCTGGTACCCGGTCCCCTTCCTCGTGGTCGTCATCGCCGTCGTGCAGATCCTCCTGCCGGACACCGTCACCGTCGGCCCGCTCTGGCTCATCCCGGTGATCGAGCTCGTGGGCATCCCGCTCTCGTGGGCGATCTGGCACCTGGCCCGCACCGGGGCCTTCGACCTGAGCGAGGAGGTCCTGAACAAGGCCATGGCCGTCTACCTGTGCTTCCTCGCCTGCGCCAGCGCGCTCAACGCCATGCTGCTCCTGCGGACCCTGCTGTTCGACGTCGGCGAGACGCCCGCGCGGCTGCTGGTCGCGGGCTTCGCCGTCCTGGCCATCAACGTGCTCACGTTCGGCCTCATCTACTGGTGGCTGGACGGGGGCGGTCCGCGCAAGCGGGCGCTCGGCCTGTCGCGCAGCTGGGACTTCCAGTTCCCGCAGCAGGCCTCCGGCGAGGACTGGACGCCGACGATGATCGACTACCTGTTCACGGCGTACACCAACATCATCGCGTTCAGCCCGACCGACACCATGCCCCTGACGCACCGCGTGAAGGCGCTGTTCACGATACAGTCGGCCATCTCGCTGGTCACCGTGCTGGTGACGGTGAGCCGCGCCATCAACATGCTGCCGATGTGAGAGTAGGCTAGGCACGGCGATGTGCCGATAGACGCAGTGGCGGTGGGAACGGTCGGGGCCGGGCAGGGGGTGATGCGAGTGGACGGGGCGACGATTCTGGTGGTCGACGACGAGCCCGCCAACCTCGCCGTGCTCAGCCGCCTGCTCAGCCCGTCGTACACCGTGCGGGTGAGCAAGTCGGGCGAGGCCGCCCTGGCCGCCCTGGCCAGGGAGCCGTACCCCGACCTCGTGCTGCTCGACGTCATGATGCCGGGGCTGGACGGCTACGGCGTGCTCGCGCACATGAAGCAGGACGAGCGCGTGTGCGACGTCCCCGTCATCTTCGTGACGTCGCTCGAGGGCGACCGCGAGGAGGAGCGCGGCTTCGACCTCGGCGCCGTCGACTACATCACCAAGCCCGTGAGCCCGCCGGTGGTGCTGGCGCGGGTGCGCGCGCACCTCGAGCTGAAGCGGGCGCGCGACGAGCTGGCGCGGCAGAACGAGTGGCTCGAGTCCGAGGTCGCGCGGCGCGTGAGCGAGAACGCGCTCATCCAGGACGTCAGCCTCGGGCTGCTGGCGGAGCTCACGGAGTCCCGCGACACCGACACCGGCAACCACATCCTGCGGACGCAGGCGTACGTGGGGAGCCTGGCGCGGCGGCTGCAAGGCCACCCGCGCTTCGCGCCCGGGCTCGACGAGTCGAGCCTCGAGCGCATCGTCAAGGCGTCGCCGCTGCACGACATCGGCAAGATCGCGATCCCCGACCGCATCCTCCTCAAGCCGGGCCCCTTGGACCCGGACGAGTGGGAGGTGATGAAGTCGCACGCGCGCCTGGGCGGCGACGTCGTGGCGCGCGCCATCGAGAAGACGCTGGCCATGGCCGGCGACCGCCCGGAGTCGGTGGACCCGGCCTCGATGGCCTTCCTCGAGGAGGCCGGCGTCATCGCCGTGAGCCACCACGAGCGCTGGGACGGCTCGGGGTACCCCGACGGCCTGGCCGGCGAAGCCATCCCGCTGGCGGGCCGCCTGATGGCGCTCGCGGACGTCTACGACGCGCTCGCCACGCCGCGCGCCTACAAGGAGGCCTGGTCGCTCGACGAAGCCGCCGAGTACGTCCTGGACCAGGGCGGGGCCCACTTCGATCCGGACATCGCGGACGCGTTCCGCGCGTCGCGCGCGGAGTTCGAGCGCATCCACGACCGCCTCGCCGACCCGTCCGCACCGCGGGGGATCGTGCTTTGAGCGAGGAGGGACAGCCGGTCTCGCGGTGCCACCTCGACGTGCACACCTTCTGCCTGTTCGCGAACAACGCGACGCCCATGGTGGTGTTCCGCACCGGCGACTCCCTCGTCGCCGAGGTGAACGCGGCCTTCCTGGAGGCGACCGGCTACAGCGAGGACGAGCTCAAGGCGCTGACCCGCGCCGACCTCATGGCCGACCCGGGGCACCTGCGGCGTAAGGACGGCACGTTCATCGATGTGCAGCTCACCGAGAACGACGTCGAGTTCGCGGGCGAGCCCGCGCGCCTGGTGGCGGTCGCCGACGTCGGCGAGCACCGGCGGCTCGAGCGCGAGCTGCGCGCACAGCGCTCGGTGCTTGAGCTCGCCGGACGGCTGGCGAAGGTCGGGG
>CAIXSE010000210.1 GCA_903921965.1 uncultured Thermoleophilia bacterium
GCGCAGGCGCTCCGCGGCGATCCGCGCCAGGTGCTCGAGGCCCTCACGCTCGTCGAGCTGGTCGCTGAGGTCGACGAGCTCGCGGAGGGCCGCGTTGCTCTGCCGCAGGCTCTGCAGCAGGTGGGCGTTGCGCAGCGCGTCGGCCGTCGTGCGTGCGGCGCTCGTGAGGTAGGGCCGCACGTCGTTGTAGTCGCGCTCGCGGGTGTCGAACACGTCGATGAAGCCGACCACCTCGTCGGTGGCGACCAGCGGGATCGAGATGTTGCTCCTGAAGTCGAACTCCGCCCAGTCTTCGAGGTCCTCCTCGGTGATCCGCGGGTCGGCCGGCGAGGTGTAGAGCAGCGTCTCCTGCGACTGCAGCGCCGCCGCGGTCGCGGAGTGTCTGGCCAGCTCGAGCACGCGTCCGCGCACCGGCACGTCCTCGCCGTTGCTGTCGTAGCTCGCGAGGCAGCGGATGAAGCCCTCCTCGAGCCACCACACGTCGCAGTCCTCGGCGCCGGTCGTCTCCCGGATGTGGCGCGCCGCGATCAGCGCCAGGTCGTAGAGCGACCCGGAGCCCGCGAGGCTCGCGGCGAGCTCCACGATGCTCTGCTGCAGCCGCGCGCGCTTGTCGACCTCGTCCAGCAGCACGGCGTTGTCGAAGAGCCCGGCGACCAGCTGCGTCACGCCGGTGAGGAAGTCCAGCTCGAGGCTCCAGTCGCGCTCGGCGTCGTCGTACAGGTCGACGAGCCCCACCAGCGTGCCGCCCGAGACGAGGGGCATCGTGAGCGAGCTGGCGTAGCCCCACTCGCGGTACCGCGCGGTCTCCTCGGGCGCCAGGCGCGGGTCTGAGAGGTCCCTGACGATGAGCGGGGTGAGGTCGATCAGCGTGCGCTCGAGCGACGGGTACTTGGCGGTGTCCAGGATGTGTCCGGCCCTGGACAGGTCGGCGCCCTCTCGCGTGAGGTCGAGGAGCAGGCGGATCACGCCCCCACTCACGCGCCACAGGTCGACGCAGTCGGCGTTCACGGCCGCCATGAGGCGCAGGGCGAAGCGCTCGGCGAACGTCTCGAGCTCGGGCGACTCCGCGACCTCCTGCGACAGGGCCGTCATCTCCCTGATGGCCTTGTCGCGGTGCGCGAGCGTGCGCCGCGCCGCGGCCACGTCGAGGGCGTGCGCGCAGAAGGCCGCCAGCCCGGTGACCGCGCCGAGGTGCTCCGAGAAGTCGCGGGCGCGGGCGTCGCTGAGCTCGATGGCGCCCAGGAAGGCGCCGCGCACGGTCATGGGCGCCCACAGCAGCGCGCGGCAGCCGCGCCGTTTGAGGGCGGTTCGGCCGCGGACAGTGCCGGCGCCGTCTGGCGCCGGCAGCACCGCGGCCGGGAGCGATTCTGGCACGCCTTCGAACGGGAGCCACTCCTGGAGGCTCCAGGTCGCGCCCGCCCGCCCGGTGTCGACCTCGCCGCCGTCCACGGCGACGGCGAGGCGGAGCCGCCGGCCGTCGCTCACGTACACGTCGCAGCGGGGCGCGTCGGTGAGGACGCACAGGCGCCTCGCGACCTCCTCGGGGACGTCCCACGGGGCGTCCGAGACGAGCGCCGCCAGGTCGAGGCTCGCGCGCACGACGGCGCGCATGTCCTGGTTCTCGCGGCGCAGGTCGGCGAACTCGCCGGGGTGCGGCGCGGAGCCGCCGTCCTCGCCGTGGAGCGCCAGAGCCTCGACGTCGGCCGCAAGATAGCGCCGGTGGCCGCCGGGGCTGCGGTGGGCGGCGAGGCGCCCCGCGTCGGTCCAGCGCCGCACCGTGTTCGCGCTGACGCCGAGCACGGCGGCGACGTCGGCGACGCGCAGCCAGGTCTGATCCGGTCTTTCGGCCGCCAGGCTCATGGTAGCCACCTCTTCGGCAGAACGGCACCCAAGCTTGACCAAAGCTCCCATCATTATCGCCCACCGCGGGAGGTTCGGAAGAATGGCCTTCGATTCCCTGGCGGCATAGCATGGGCGTCACCGATGGAAGCCGGCCGGCGCCCCCGGCCGTCGCATGGACAGGGAGGGTCACCATGACACGCAAGGGCCGGGTGGAGGGCAAGGTCGCCCTCGTCACTGGGGTCGCCAAGACGAACAGCATCGGTTTCAACACGGCCCGGGTGCTCGGCGGGGAGGGCGCGCTGCTCGCCATCGTCGACATCTCTCCCCGGGTGCACGAGTGCGCCGACGCGCTCCGCAAGGAAGGCTTCGAGGTCGGCTCGTACACCGCCGACCTCACGAAGATGGATCAGGTGCGGTCGGTCGTCGCCCAGGTCGAGGAGTGCTTCGGCCGCATCGACGTGCTCGTGAACAACGCCGGGATGGTCGTCGAGGGCATGGAGGAGGATTTCACGGACTTCGCGCACCTCAGCGAGGAGCAGTGGGACTTCGGCATCGCCATCAACCTGAAGACCCAGTTCAACGTGACGCGCTCGGTGATCGACGGCATGATCGCGCGCGGGTACGGCCGCATCGTCAACATCTCGTCGGTGAC
>CAIXSE010000211.1 GCA_903921965.1 uncultured Thermoleophilia bacterium
CCTGCGCGAGACCATCGACCGTGAAGTCACGGTCGAGGGCGACCTGCGCCGCGAGCGCTCGCAGAACATCAAGCGGCTCATGGACATCGGTTGCTACCGCGGCATCCGCCACCGTCGTGGCATGCCGGTCGACGGGCAGCGTACGCGCACCAACGCCCGTACCCGCAAGGGTCCCAAGCGGACCATCAGCGGCAAGCGCAAGAAGTGACCGCGAGTCCGGCCGGAGGAGTAGAGCAGAGTGGCTAAGCCGCAGAGAGCCAAAGGGCGTCAGCGCCGTAAGATCCGCAAGAACATCGCGGTCGGTCAGGCGCACATCAAGACATCGTTCAACAACACGCTGGTGACCCTCACCGACAAGGAGGGCAACGTCATCGCGTGGGAGAGCGCCGGGTCGGTGGGATTCAAGGGCTCGCGCAAGAGCACGCCCTTCGCCGCCCAGGTCACGGCCGAGTCCTGTGCCAAGAAGGGCATGGAGCACGGCCTCCAGAAGGTCGAAGTGTTCGTCCGTGGTCCGGGCTCCGGCCGTGAGACCGCCGTGCGCTCCCTCCAGGCCGCCGGCCTCGAGATCATCAGTGTCAAAGACGTGACGCCGGTGCCGCACAACGGCTGCCGTCCGCGCAAGCGTCGCCGGGTCTAGGAAGGTCCACGTGGCGAGAGATACGTCAGCCCAGTGCAAGCAGTGCCGTCGTGAGGCCGAGAAGCTCTTCCTGAAGGGGGAGCGCTGCCTCACCGACAAGTGTGCCGTCGAGCGTCGCTCCTACCCGCCGGGTGAGCACGGCCGCGGCCGCATCAAGCAGTCCGAGTACCTCCTGCAGCTGCGCGAGAAGCAGAAGGCCCGCAGGTACTACCAGGTCCTCGAGAAGCAGTTCCATCACTACTACGAGGTCGCCAGCCGCAAGCAGGGCATCACCGGTGAGAACCTGCTGACCCTGCTCGAGATGCGGCTCGACAACGTGGTGTACCGCCTCGGCTTCGGCGCCTCGCGCCGGCAGGCCCGCCAGCTCGTGCGCCACGCGCACTTCCTGGTGAACGGCAAGAAGGTGGACATCCCGTCGTACCAGGTCCGTCCCGACGACGTCGTCTCCGTGCGCGCCAACAGCAAGGCCGCCGAGACGGTGCGCGCCGCCACCGACCTCACGTCGTCCGTGGCCCCGTGGCTGCTGGTCGACCACGACAACCTCACCGGCAAGATCCTTCGCGCCCCGACGCGCGACGAGATCGACACGCCGGTCCAGGAACAGCTGATCGTCGAGCTCTACAGCAAGTAACCGCTGCAGCTGACCCGCGGCGAAGACCATATCTAGGGAGGCCAGTTGCTCCAGTTCCAGATGCCCAACATCACGCGCGACCAGCTCGCCGCGAACCGCGCGCGCTTCGAGGTGGAACCCCTCGACCGCGGGTTCGGGCACACCTTCGGCAACGCGCTGCGCCGGGTCCTCCTGTCGTCGCTCGAGGGCGCGGCCGTGAGCTCGGTGAAGATCGAGGGCGTCGCGCACGAGTTCACCACCATCAAGGGCGTCAAAGAGGACGTCACCGACATCATCCTCAACCTCAAGGAGCTCGTGTGCCGGCTGCACGGCGAGCTCGACGAGGTGCAGGTGCGCCTGTACAAGGACAAGCCCGGCAAGGTCGTGGCGGCCGACATCGACATCCCGGCCGAGCTCGAGATCCTCAATCCCGACCACCACATCGCGACCCTGTCCGACGGCGGCGTCATCGAGATGATGCTCACCGTGCGGCGCGGCACCGGGTACGTGCCGGCCGAGGGCAACAAGACGCCCGAGACCGTCATCGGCGTGATCCCGATCGACTCCATCTTCAGCCCCATCAAGCGCGTCTCGTACCACGTCGAGAGCGCCCGTGTGGGCCAGCGCACCGACTACGATAAGCTCATCCTCGACATCACCACGAACGGCGCCCTCATGCCCGAGGAAGCCCTGCGCGAGGCCGCCGAGATCCTCGTGGACCGCATGTCGATCTTCACCGACCCCGACCGCACGCGGTCCACGGAGGAGTACCCCATCGAGGGTCTCACCGCGGCGCCGGCCGGCGGGGGCATGGACGACGTGCTCATCGAAGAGCTCGAGCTCGGCGTCCGTTCGTACAACTGCCTCAAGCGCGAGGGAATCCAGACCGTCGGCGACCTGGTCTCCAAGACCGAG
>CAIXSE010000212.1 GCA_903921965.1 uncultured Thermoleophilia bacterium
GATGATCGGCGTGCCCTCCGGGTCCTTGAGATCGATGAGGTCCCGGCCGGCACGATGGGGCCGGTGGACACCACCGCCGGCACCGGCGAGGGCGGCATCGCTGTGCGGACGGCGTGACACAGGACACGGCGCGGGTGCCTCAGCGGCGCCGCGCGACCGGGCCGGCGCCCGCGGCGCCGGCCGGGAAGGCGACGGCGAGGGGCGGGTCCGCACGGACCCGCCCCTCGCCGTGCCGTCATCCGCCGTGACCTCAGAAGAAGCCGTGGTCTTCCTCATAGTCCAGCGGCGGTCCATCAGGCTCACCGCCTGTGATGCCGTCCACTTCAGCATCGGTGAGGATCCCGCCCTCGCCGAGCGGCGTCCCCTCGGGCCCCTCGTGCTGCGGTCCGTCATCGCCCACGTGCGCTCCTCCCTTGTGACCTCTGGCCGCGCAAGGTGTGTGTGCAGCTCGCTCATGCCGGGCACTAGTCGGTGCGGATGCCCGAAAGAAACTCCTCCATTCCACCGCTGCCGGCCACGACGCCGTGCAGTTCGGCGTCGGTGAGTGGCCCGCTCTCGACGAGCGATGTCGCTTCCGACCCCTCGTGCGGCAGTCTGTCATCGCTCATGCCGGCACCTCCCTCTCGCCGGTGTGCGGGCCCGGCTGCACCGACGGCCCCGGGCGTCAGACGTGATACCAAAGATAAGATAACTTGAGTGAGTACTCCGAGACCACAGAACATCCGCCTACTCCGCTTCGTGCAGACGGGACCCGGACAAGTACCCGCTGACCACGCCCGCGGGCAAGCTCGAGTTCGAGGCCCAGGGCCGGGCCGGGAACTTCCCCGAGGACCTCGAGCGGCGGCCCGTGCCCAGGCGGGTGGCCCAGGGCGTCAGCCACGTGGCGACCGTCGGCCGCGGGGCGCTCGCAGTTCTGCGCGCACCTGCTGGACGACGGCTGGACCGAGCCGCGCTGCGTTGACGCCTGCCCCACCGGGGCGTTCACCTTCGGCGACGAGGACGACCTCCGCGACCTGGAGCCGGGCACCTGCACCCTGCTCATCGAGAAGGACGGCTACCTGCCCGTCAAGATCGGGCCGGTGGACGCCACGGCCGACATCCCAAGCCTCGCGGGCGCGAGGATGCCGTGGCCGTCTGCCGCTGGGTCCGACATGGCTCTGCGCCGCGCCTGACTGCGGGCGTCCGGCCGCCGCGTTCGCAGCCGGTGGGCACAGCCTCGCCCGCGCTCACCCGGCCCTGCGCGAACGCGGCCTGCGTGGGGGAGAGGAGCAGCGCCGGCGAAGCCGGCGGTGTGTGGTCTCCGTGTCGCCCAGGCGCCGGGCGCGGGGCTTCTCGCGCCCGTGGTCCTCGGCCATCAGAGCGAGATCGACCGGGGTGTCTCCTCCACCGTCGAGGCCTCAGTCACTGCACGTACATGCCGGAGCCCACGTACCAGTCGGGGCCGACCTTGATGACGTAGGCCTTCTTGGCCTGCTGCTCGCCGGTCGCGGGGTTGTCCCAGGTGTAGCTCGCCCAGCCGCGGCCCTTCCTGACCGCGGCGGCCGGAGGGGAGACCGACGGACTGCCTTTCGGAGTAGTGTCGCCCGTCGGCCGGCGCACGGCCGAGCGGTACACCCGGGTGAGCTGGTGCGAAGCTCACTGTATGGGCGGCGGTGTGGTCGGGTCGATGCGAAGCACGACCTTCTCTGCGGCGGCGACCCAGTCCAGCTCTTCGTCGGCCAGCGCCCGGGCCGCCGCCGGAAGCACCAGGTGCCGCACGCTCTCGGTGTCCTCGATCACCTTGACGGTGACGCCCTCGGGAAGCGCGACGCCCTCGGCCGCGAGGGTCGCGGCCGGGTCGGCGACGAGGCGCTCCCTGAAGGCATCGTCCTGGAGCGCCCTGGTCACGACGCCGATCAGGGGGTTCTCGTCCGCGGTCATGGCCCGTCCTCTCTCGTTGCTGGTCACCGCACGTACATGCCGGAGCCGACGTACCAGTCGGGGCCGACCTTGACGACGTAGGCCTTCTTGGCCTGCTGCTCGCCGGTCGCGGGGTTGTCCCAGGTGTAGCCGGCCCAGCCGCGGCCCTTCCTGGCCGCGGCGATGAGCACCTCGAGGATCTTGACGCCGTTGGGGTCGGTCGCGTCCATGAGGTTCGTGCCGACGAGCTCCGGCTGGCCGCCGTTGGCGAGCTCGTTGCCCTGGAAGTCCTCGGCGAAGACGTACTGGTCGCCGTGCGTGAACTGCCCATCCGGGTCGGAGAACTCCTCGAGGGCCGCCGCCCTGCCGTGCGCGCGCACGTAGGCGGCCGCGCGCTCCACGAACGCCACCACCTCGGACTCGGTGAGCGCGGCGCTCGGCGATGCCGACGGCGAGGCGAGGGCCCGCCCCACGACCGGCAGGTACATGCCCGCCCCGAGCAGCCAGTCGCTGCCGACGCGGGTGATGTAGGCGAGCTTGGGCTCGGGGCGGTCGCCGTGCACCGGGTTCGGCCAGACGTAGGTGAAC
>CAIXSE010000213.1 GCA_903921965.1 uncultured Thermoleophilia bacterium
CACGTGGCACTGGACGCACGTGCCGCGGTTGTCGATGCGCAGGAGCGCGGAGTCCTCGTGCGTGGTGCCCGAAGGCTGAGCGGTAGTCGCACCCGGCCAGTCGACCGTGGCCGCGAAGCCGGTGGTGGTGGCAGACGAGCCGTGCGCCACGTGGCACGTGGTGCAGTTGTTGCCGCTGGTGTTGGTCGTGTGACGGTACGTGTAGATGGCGTCACCCGAGTTGGTGCTCCAGTTGCCGGTGCCGACGAGATGACGCGTGTGGCACTGACCGCAGAGCTTGGCGATGCCGGTCACCGTGGTGGCCGCGCCGTAGAACGACTGCGTGTAGCTGGAGCCACGCGAGAAGTACCCCATGGGGACGGTCTCGGTGTAGTTGGCCGTGCCGGTGTTCTGCGGGTTGATGTTGCTCACCGAGTTCGGCACGGTGTAGTTCTTGATGGCCTCGTCCGGGACCGTGGACGACGTCGTGGTGGTGATGATCTCGCCGTTCACGATCGGGTAGCTGCGCAGGATGCGGTAGGTCGTCATCCCGGCGATCGTGAGGCCGGCACCGGCCATGCCGTGCGGGTCGTGGCAGTCGACGCACTCGAGCTTGACGTCGGCCATACCCGCGTTGGCGGTCGCGCTGATGGGACCATAACCCCACATGTACGAGGCGGTGGTGTCCATCTGGTGCGACGACACCGTGGCGGTCGAGCCGACGCTCGTGGTGCTGAGCGACGTGTTCATGAGCGTGTGCTCGAAGCCGCCGCCCTTGAGGCCGTTGCCCACGATGCTGGTGTTGGTGGCGCTGTTGGCCGGATCGTGCAGGCCGCTGTAGAGGCCGTCGACCACGTTGGTGTTGGCGCCGGTAGAGGCGGTGCCGTGGCAGCTCTCGCACAGCGAGTTCTCGTCGGTGACGAGCAGGTACGAGGCCTGAGCGGTGTGGGCGCGGTGGCAAGCAGCGCAGCCGTCACTCGTCTTGGTGAAGTTGCCGTGCGGGCCGTAGTCCGCGAAGGCGACCGCCACCGGGAGGACGAGCAGCGCGAGCGCCACGAGCCCCACAAGCAGTCCTAGTTTCTTCAAGGTAGTAGACCTCCTGATCGGATCCCCAGCGCCCCCCACGGGCCTGCTGGGGTGGATACGCTCAGTGACGTTGCGGCGCACCTCCTTGCTCGGGGTCAGTGACCGCGGCCGGCGACGACGCTTTCGTCGCGGCACCCCCGGCGGCCGTTCGTACATCTGTGTTCGCCATCAGTGGCATCCCGACTGCTCACAGGTGAGCCTGTCGTTCATCCGCAACAGCGAGGGTTCGCGGATGCTGCGGTAGTTGAGGCCCACGAGGCCCGGCGTGACGGCGTTGGGCCAGTAGAGCTCCTCGGGGTCGACGGGCGGCGGCGTGTACTCGAGGGTGTCCATGTTGGCGGCCGTCCCGTGCGCGACGTGGCACGACAGGCACGAGGGGTCCTCACCGACGCCGTCCGACTGGTGACGGAACTTGTAGATGGGGTCGATCGACGCCTGCTCCCTGTCGTTCTCGGTGGCGAGGTAGCGCTCGTGGCACTGCGAACACCAGCTCGAGAGCTGTGGGGCGATCGCGCCGTAGCTCTGCCCCCGGTACATGCCGCTCGACGACGCGATCTTGTAGACCTTCGTCGCCTGGTCGTTGACGTCGACCGGCGCCCCGGCGGACATGGACACGTCGCCGCTGACGATGGGCGTGGAGCGCAGCACCCGATAGGTGGCCTGGCCGGTGGACCCCGCCTGCCCGTGCGGGTTGTGGCAGTCGGTGCACGACAGCGTGACGCCGCTCATGCCCTGGAACTGGGAGGCGACGAGCGGGCCGGAGCCCCACACGGTGGTGACGGTCCCGAGCCGGTGCGCCGACGTGGTGGTCTGGGAGTGGCCGCCCGCACCGTCGGTGTCCATGTACACGTTACCGAAGCCTCCGCCCAGAAGCGCCCCGCCACCCGGCCCGGTGTACGCACCGTCCATGACGTTGGTCGACGCCCCGAGGCCAGACGACCCGTGGCAGGAGAGGCACAGCGAGTTGGACGACGCGAGCAGCAGTTTGGCCTGCTGCGCCGTGTGCGCGCGGTGGCACGCCGCGCAACCGCTGCTCGTGGCGCCGCCGCCCTGGTGCGGGCCGTTGTCGGCCGCCGCGACCGCGGGAGCCAGCGCGCATGTCGCCAAGCTCGCCATCATGAGCACCATCCAACCCAGCCTTCGCCCCAGACCACCCACTACCTCAGACCACTGCTCCCCCTCGCCCCCCAGTCGCATCGGGGGGGAGATCCTCGTCTTCTCAGTTCGACCAGACCTGCACCCTGTTGTTGACACGGTCCGCGATGAACAGCGTCCCGGTACGGTCGATGACCACATCGTTCGGGAAATTGAACTGTCCCTTCTGGATGCCGAACTCACCGATGCTCCCCATGTACGACGGCGTGCCGCCCGAGACATCGTAGACCTTGAGGTCGCCGTTCACGGCGTCCACCACGTAGAGGCGGTCCTTCGCGTCCACCCACTCGCCCCGGGGCAGACCCACCTCGCCATCGCCGCTGACGCCGAACACCCCCACGTACTTGCCGCTGAGGTCCCACGTGGAGATGCGGCCGTTGTTGCCGTCGGTGACGTACACCCGACCCGAGCTGTCGGCCTGGGCGACGTTCGGGTAGTCGAGCTCCCCCTTGCCCGTGCCCGGCGACCCGAAGCGGATGTCCTTGTTGTTGAACTTCACCCACGACGGCGAGTTTATCTTGGCGGCGGGGATGACATGCACGCACTGCTGCCCGACATCGGTCACGAACAGGTTGCCCGCCTTGTCGAAGCGCACCCCCAGGGGGCTCCATGCGACCGCGGGCGCCGGCAGGTAGTTCACGCCCTTGCCCGGGATCTGGTAGAGCACGTGCTTGGTCACGAGGTCGTACGAGTACGTGAGCCCCTTGGGCAGCGGGGTGCCCAGCTTCTCGGCCAGGTAGCCGGTCATGGTGCGGCGCGGGCCGATGATCTCGTCGATGTACTTGCCGTTGGCCGTGAACACGTAGACGGCCTGCTGGATGCGGTCGGCGACGAAGAC
>CAIXSE010000214.1 GCA_903921965.1 uncultured Thermoleophilia bacterium
CCGCTGTCGCTGCAGGCGCAGTGGGACGCCGGCCTCGTGCAGGCCGACCCCAAGGGCCCCGGCCAGACCGACTTCTTCAGGCTGCTGACCGGTGCCCAGGGCACCTTCGGCGTGGTCACGTGGGCGGCCGTGAGGTGCGAGCTGGTCCCGGCCGCGCACGAGTACCTGTTCGCGGCCGCCGCCGAGCTCGACGAGCTGGTCGACTTCGTCTACCGGCTCGACCGCGTCCGGCTCGGCGACGAGGTCTTCGTCCTCAACGACGCGTACCTCGCGCGGCTCCTGGCCGCGCGCGGCGCCGCAGTCGACGACGAGGCGCTGCCGGCCTGGACGCTCGTCCTGGGGCTCGGCGGCCGCGAGCACTTCGCCGCCGAGCGTGTCGCGGTGCAGAAGAAGGACGCCCTGGCGCTCGCTGCCGAGTACGACGTCACCCTGCAGGGTGACGTTCCCGGGAGCTCGGCCGCCGACGTCGCCGCCCTCGTCGGCGCCTGCTGCGACGAACCCTGGAAGCTCGACGCCACCGGCGCCTCCGCCGACGTCTTCTTCGTCACCACGCTGGAGGAGGCGCCCTCCTTCGTTGAGATCGCCCACCTCGTGGCCGACGCCTACGACTACCCGTGCGACGACATCGGCGTCTACGTCCAGCCGCAGCACCAGGGCGTCACGCACCACGTCGAGCTCAGCCTGCCCTACGATCCCGCCGACGCCGAGGCGATGCGCGCGTTCGCCGACGAGCTCGCCGCCAACCTCATCGGCACCGGCGCCTACTTCAGCCGCCCCTACGGCTCCTGGGCGCGCCCCGTGTACAACCGCGACGCCGCCTCGCGCGACGCCCTGCGCAAGGTCAAGGCCATCTTCGACCCCAACGGCGTCCTGAACCCCGGCAAGCTGTGCTTCGGGGCGCCGGCCGTCACGCCGGTGCCGATCGCGCCCGCCGCCGCGCCCGTCCCCGTCGCCGGGAAGGGGGCCTGAGATGGCACTGACCGACTTCCGCCCCGACGCCATGCGCTGCACGCGCTGCAGCTACTGCAAGTGGATCCCGTTCGACCTCGTGAAGAGCGCGCGCTTCTCCGCCGGCTGCCCGTCCATCGAGGCCGGCGTCTTCCACGCCTACTCGGCCGGCGGTCGCCTCGTGACCATGCTCAGCCTCATGGACGGCCGCAGCGAGGTCACCGACCAGGTCGTCGACATAGCCTTCAGGTGCCAGCAGTGCGGCAACTGCGACGTGGCCTGCAAGATGTGCCGCTACGACATGGAGCCGCTCGCGGCGCTGCGCGAGTTCCGCGCGCACCTCACCGGGCTCGACCGCGTGCCCGACTCGTACCGCCCGATCATCGAACGGACGCGGGCCGCGCTCGCCGGCAAGGGTCCGAAGACGCCGGCCGACCGCAACCTGTGGGCCGAGGGCCTTGGGTTGGTCGACCCGGCGACCGAGGCCTGCGACGTGGTCTTCTACGCAGGCTGCAAGTACTCCGGCGAGGAGAGCCTGCGCGAGACGGTGCGCACGCAGGTCAGGCTGCTCCAGCTCGCCGGCCTCACCGTCGGCCTGTTCGTGAACGGCTGCTGCGGCGGCCTCGCCGACAAGATGGGCTACCGCGCCGAGGCCGAGGAGGCCGGCGACCGCATGCTCCGGCAGTGGCAGGATGCCGGGGTCAAGACGATCGTCACCCCGTGCGCCGACTGCCGTCACGTGTTCACGCGCGTCTTCCCGACGTACGAGGCGGCGCGGGACGGCATGCCCGAGGTCCTGCACGCCGTCGAGTGCGTCGACCGTCTCGTGCGCGAGGAGAAGCTCGAGCTCACCGCGCCGGTCGAGAAGACCGTGACGTACCACGACCCCTGCAACCTCGGCCGCCAGGGCGAGCCCTGCGAGCCGTGGGCCGGGGTCGAGAAGAAGATCTACGGCCAGGCCGTCGTGTACGACCCGCCGCGGCCGCGCTGCAACGGCGCGAAGGGCGTCTACCAGGCGCCGCGCGACCTGCTTTCGGCGATCCCCGGCCTCGAGCTGGTCGAGATGGAACGCAGCCGCGAGGCCGCCTGGTGCTGCGGCGCCAGCGGCGCCTGCCGCGAGGCGTTCCCCGAGTACTCGGCGGCCACGGCGGCCGAGCGCCTCGAGGAGGCGGCCGCCACCGGCGCCGAGGCCCTCGCCACGGCCTGCTCGCGCTGCGAGCTGAACTTCGGCGAGGGCGTGGCGGCGGCGCGTGACGGCGCACCCGGCGCCGCCGTCTCGGCCGCAGGCCTCGAGGTCTGGGACGTGCTCGAACTGGTCGCGCTCAGCGCCGGCCTCGCGAAGGAGGCGTGATGAGCCCGAGCTACGCCAAGCCCACCACGCCGGCCGAGACGGCCGCCTCGTCGCCGCAGATCCCGGACGACGCGTACCGCGCCCTCGAGGACATCGTCGGCGCCGCCAACGTGTCGCGCGACGCTGCCGTGCTCGACACGTACGCCTTCCAGTGGCTCGCCGAGCTCGTCCGGCCCGACCAGAGCCACTACATGCCGCGGCCGGCCGCCGTCGTACTGCCGGGCTCGACCGAAGAGGTGCAGGCCATCGTCCGGCTCGCCAACAAGTACGGCCTCAAGGTGAAGCCGCACGGGACCGGCTGGTACCACTGGTCCGGTCCCATCAAGGACAGCGACGCGACGCTCCAGCTCGACATGCGTCGCATGGACCGGATCGTCGAGATCGACGACCAGAACATGATCGCCGTCGTCGAGCCCTACGTCATCGCGGCCCAGCTCCAGGCGGAGCTCCTCCCGCTGGGCCTGAACCTCAACATCCCCGGCGTCGGCTGCTCCAGCTCCATCGTCGCCAGCGCCTGCGCCTACCACGGCGCCGGCCCCGACACCTACTTCATGGGCGGCAACGCCGAGAACGTGCTGGGCATGGAGTGGGTCACCCCGGAGGGCGAGATCGTCCGCACCGGCTCCCTCGGCTCCGGTGACGGCTGGTTCTGCAGCGAGGGCCCCGGCCCGTCGGTCCGCGCCATCTGCCGCGGCACCCTCGGCAGCCGCGGCGGCCTCGGCGTCTACACGAAGTGCGCCGTGAAGCTCGCCCCGCACCTCGGCCAGACAGACTGGAACGTGCACGGCACGGCCCCGGCCTACCGCCTGCCGGTCCACGAGAACCTGCGCGTCTACACGCTTGCCGTCCCCGACTGGGACGCCTGGGCCGAGATCTACTACCGCATCTACGACAACGAGATCGGCTACATCTTCCACCGCCAGTTCAACCTCGCCGGCGCCGACCTCGCGCCCGCCTTCTGGCTCATGTACAACGACCCGTCGAAGCAGCTGTCGGACGTGCCCGGACTGGTCGCCGACCCCGAGGTCCAGAAGCTCAC
>CAIXSE010000215.1 GCA_903921965.1 uncultured Thermoleophilia bacterium
GGCCTCAAGGTCGTCTGGGACTACCGCACCGGGGCGGACCTCGACGGCACGCCGGTGCCGACGCTGTCCGGCGACCTGCTGGGCGCCGTCGAGCAGCAGTACATCAAGGGGCACGGGGGCGTGCTCTGCCTCGATCCGAAGAAGACGGGCGCGGACGCCGTGCGCTGGTTCTTCCCCACCGGCGACCGCACGCTGGCCGACTGGGCGGGCGGCGTGATCGGGTCGGTCGCCGTCAACGACACCTACGACCCGTGGGGCCGCCGCCCGCGGCTCGCCGCGTTCAGCGCGATCGACGGCAACCTGTACGTCGTCGCGCAGGACGCGAAGACCGGGGGCAGGGTGCCGGGCCCGGATCTCGACGGCCCGTACCCCACCCCGAAGACGGTCGCGACCTTCAGCATCGGCGGCGCCATCTCGACGCCCATCATGGTGGACGACACCATCGTCGCCGCCGGCTACGACAACACCGTGCACCTGTACAAGGTGAAGTGGCGCCCTGCCCAGAAGGGCGACGAGGGCGCCCTCAAGAGCCCCAGCGGCGACTGGTTCACGGTGAAGATCACCGAGAAGTCGTCTTACGCCGCCGGCGGGGCCTTCGAGAGCACCCCGGTCATGTGGAAGGGGCGCGTCTTCATCGGCTGCCGCGACGGCAACCTGTACTGCCTCGGCGACCGCTGAGGGGCGCGGGGGCGGCAGCCGCTGCGGCCGCCGCCCCCGCGCCCCGCGCCCCGCGCCCCGGCGCCCCGGGCCGAGGACGTCCTGGTCCTAGTTCACCCTGAACGAAGCCTTGTCGGCCTTCGCCTGCACGTTGCCGGCCTCGTCCCTGGCCGAGACGTACCAGGCATAGGAGCCCTTCGTCATCGCGGCCCTGAAGCTGTACTGCTCCGTCGCGTTCATGGGCACGCCGCTCAAGGTCTTGCTCATGACCACCTTGCGGCCCTTCTTGACCTGAAGCAGCACGGTGGCGGTGGGGCTGAGACCCGCGGGCTCGCTCACGCGGAATCTCAGCTTCGCGACCTTGCCCCGCTTGACCGAGACCGCGTTGAGCGCGTCGGGGATGGGCCGGGTGATGTCGATCTTCACCACGGCGCTGGCACTGCCGACGCGGTCGCACCAGTCGAGGACCTGCGCCGAGACGGTGATCTCGCCCTGGGTGGACGCCGGCACCGTATAGGTGGTGCCGGTCGTCCACGAGCCGACCGCCGGCGGGCAGCGATACTGCACCTTCTGCACGCCGGACTGCGGGTCGCTGCCCGCGAACGTCAGGGTCACCGGACGGTTGTGCCAGCCCGAGTCGGCGCCCTGGATCGTCACCGTCGGGTCGGTCGTCTCGTTGCTCACGGCCAGCGGCAGGGTGCTGGGGCTCGCCACCGCGGGCGGGTTCTTGACGCTCACCTGGATGGTGCCGACAGACGCGAGATCAGCCGGCAGCAGCGTGGTGGTGAGCTTCGTCGCGCTCACGAACGTGGTGTTCGTCTTCTCCTGCGTCCCGAGCCAGATGTGGGCGCCGCTCAGGAAGCCGCTCCCGTTCACCGTGAGCAGGATCCCGGGACCCACGTAGCCGACGTAGACCTGGGTCGGCTCGAGCGACGAGAGCGCGAACGTGCCGCCGCCTCCGCCGCCGGTGATGGTGAAGCTCACCGCTGCGGACACCGGCGAGCCGGCGCCGCCGTTGCGCACGGTGACGGTCGCGGTACCGGCGGTCGCGATCAGGCTCGCCGGCACCTGCGCGGTCAGCTGCGTGGCCGAGACGAACGTCGTGGCCAGGTCGGTCGAGCTACCGCCGCTCGTCCACACGACCACGGACGAGGCGATGAACCCGGTGCCGTTCACCGTCAGCGGGAAGGCGGCACCGCCGGCGGTGGCGGAGGTGGGCGACAGCGAGACGATCGAGGGTCCACCCGGGGTCACGCTGGTCACGGTATAGGCCCAGGGCGCCGAGACGGGGGCGCCCAGCCCTGTTCCGTTGTGCACGGTGATGTTGAAGGTGCCGGCGGTGGCGAGCAGCGACGCCGGCACGGACGCCGACAGCTGGATGCCCGGCGTCACGGAGGTGGTCGACAGCGCCGTGCTGTTCCAGTACACGACCGCATCGGGAGTGAATCCCATCCCGTTGACGGTGATCGGCTGGGTCGGGCTGCCCGCGGCGATCGACGTCGGAGAGATGCCGCTGATCATCGGCGTCCCGGGAGCAGGCGTCGTGACCGGGAAGGCCACGCCATAGGACAGGTTCCACGTCGTCGGATCGTTGCCGTTGCGGACCTTCAGCGCGTGGGTGCCGGCGGTGGACAGCATCGCCGGGGTGGCGACGCCGATCAGCTCGGTCGCCGAGACGTAGGTGGTCACCATGTCGACGTCGTCGAACGTGACCGTGGACACCGCGGGGCTGCCCGCGGGGAAGAAGTGGTCGCCGTACACGTGGATGTCCGACGCCGGCGAGCCGGCGGGGTATCCGGCGGGCGGACTGAAGCTCAGGGGGTTGGGCCTCGGGATGACGACGGACACGGCCCAGTCGTTGCTGAGCGTGGACTCATGGATGGTGATGACACTGACGTAGGCGGTCCCCGCCGCGGTCAGGTACGACCCGGGTATCGTCGCCGCGACCTGCGTCGCCGACAGGTAGGTCGTGTCGAGTTGCGTGCCGTTCCAGCGCACCTTCGTCCCGATGTAGGTGCCGCCCATGCCGTCGGGCATGTCGGCCTGGAAGTTGGTCCCGTCAACGGTGATCGGGGTGTCCCCGCCGCCGATGACGAGGGTCCCGGGACTCACCCCGGTCACCGTGGGCGCCGGGCTCGTCACCCGGAAGGCGGCGGGGAGTGCGCCGGTGTCGACGGCAGGAGGAAGGAGGAAGCCCCACTCCTGCGAGTAGTTGACCGTCCACCAACCCTGGCCGGCTGCCTCGAACGGGAGCGTGAACTTGATGACCGCGGAGTTGGCGTCCCAGCTCTGTGTGTTCGCGTAGAGGATCGCGGCGTCGTGGGTCAGGTTGAAGTGCGGCGTCTGCGCATCGCTTCCCGTACGGAAGCTGCCGTACACCGTCGCCGACACCGTCTCGCCCAGGACGCCGGTGGCCGGATTGATGCTGGAGAGGCTGGCGAACGCGGCGGGCGCCGTCAGCAGCAGGAGCACGACGGTCGCAAGCATGGTCAGGACGAGACGCCTCTTCATCTTGCCCCTCCTTCTTCTGGCCGCGCCCGTCGACGGAGGCGCTGCGCGGCCGTGAGGTGGGCCCGCCTCACGGCGATGCCCGGTGTGCTCCGACTGCCATCGGACTGCACAACTAGTTGTCGACACCGGGTCCCGGATTGATAACGGCCATAGGCGCACGTCCCACGCGCGCACACGGCCGCCGCGTTTGGCGCCCGGCGCCGCGCGGGCATGAGGGGGCGAACGGAGAGCGCGGCCGGGCCGGCGCAGCGGCGCCCGGCCGCTTCAGCACCAGGAGGGAACGTCATGGCCAACGCACCACGCCGCGCAGAGGCAGTCTGGGAAGGCTCGCTCGGACAGGGAGCCGGTGAAGTGTCGCTGGTGACCAGCGGCGCAGCGGGACCGCTGCCGGTCACCTGGGCGTCGCGCACCGCCC
>CAIXSE010000216.1 GCA_903921965.1 uncultured Thermoleophilia bacterium
AAGGACAAAGGCATCGAGCGGGTCGTCTTCGACAGGTCCGGCTATCTGTATCACGGCCGGGTCAAGGCCCTCGCCGAGGGCGCCCGCGAGGGCGGCCTCGTTTTCTGAGAAGGAGTAAAGGACCCCGTGGCTAGAGGATCATTCAGCGAAGGCAACGAGCTCAAAGAGCGCGTCGTCGATATCAACCGCGTCGCCAAGGTCGTCAAGGGCGGCCGGCGGTTCTCCTTCACTGCCCTGGTCGTCGTCGGTGACGAGAACGGCCACGTGGGCGCCGGCTACGGCAAGGCTCGCGAAGTGCCCCTGGCGATCCAGAAGGCGATCGAGGACGCGAAGAAGAACCTGTTCACCGTACCGCGCTACAACGGCACGACCACCACGCACGAGGTCATCGGTCGCTTCGGCGCGGCCCGGGTGCTGCTCAAGCCGGCCGCGCCCGGTACCGGCGTCATCGCCGCCGGCGGCGTGCGCGCCGTGCTCGAGCTGGCTGGGGTGCGCGACATCCTCACGAAGTCGCTCGGCACCACCAACCCCATCAACCTGGTGCGCGCCACCGTGGCGGGCCTGCAGTCGCTCAAGACGCCCGAGGGCGTGGCGCGGCTGCGCGGCATCCCGGTGAGCAAGGTGCTCGGTCTGGACGAGCCCGCCGAGGCCGCCGCCGCCGGGGAGGCCTGAGCAACATGAGCGCATACCTCGAGATCACTCAGATCAAGAGCGCGATCGGCAGGCGCCCGGAGCACCGCGGCACCCTGCGCGCGCTCGGCCTCAAGCGTATCCGTCACACCGTGGTGCACGAGGACACTCCCGTGATCCGCGGCATGGTCAGCAAGGTCGCGTTCCTCGTCGAGGTGCGCCCGGTAACAAAGAAGTCGTGACATGGCTGAGATAGGACTCCACAACCTGCGCCCCAACGCCGGCTCCACCAAGGCCACCAAGCGTCTCGGCCGCGGCAAGGGTACCGGCCAGGGCAAGACGGCCGGTAAGGGCCACAAGGGTTACAACTCCCGCTCCGGCGGCGGCGTGCGCGAGGGCTATGAGGGCGGTCAGATGCCGCTCTACATGCGCCTCGGCAAGCTGCGCGGCAACCACACCAAGAGGGCCATGCCCATCGGTCCGTTCCGCACCTACGCCGTCCCGGTGAACGTCGGCCGCCTCTCGCAGGCGTTCGCGGCCGGCGACGAGGTCACTCCCGAGGCGCTCGTCGCCAAGGGCATCGTCAAGAACACCCGCACGCCCATCAAGGTCCTCGGCGGCGGCGACCTCGACAAGGCGCTCAAGGTGCGCATGCAACTGTACTCGCGAAGCGCCGTGGAAAAGATCGAGGCGGCCGGCGGCACAGCCGAGCTCCTTTAACGGCGCGGGGGGAGCCCTGCTGTGAACAACAAGCTCTGGCAGTCGCTGCTCAACGCCTGGAAGATCCCGGATCTTCGCACGAAGCTCCTCTTCACGGCGGCGATGCTGGCGATCTATCGCTTCGGCGCGTACGTGCCGGTGCCCGGCGTCGATCTCGACGCCCTGCGCAAGTTCTTCGAGACCGGAGGCGCCGGCGTCGTCGGCTTCCTCGACCTGTTCTCGGGCGGCGCGCTGGCGCGCGTCGCCCTCTTCGCGCTCGGCATCATGCCGTACATCACGGCGTCGATCATCATGCAGCTGCTCACCGTGGTCATCCCCAAGCTCGAGGAGCTGGCGAAGGAAGGCGAGCAGGGCCAGAAGGAGATCACCAAGTACACGCGCTGGCTCACCGTGCTTCTCTCCACGGTGCAGGCGGTCGGATACGTCTTCCTGTTCAAGAGCCAGAACGCCCTGCCCGACCTCAACTGGTGGCGCGCCCTACTCATCATCGTCAGCCTCGTGGCCGGCGCCGTGTTCGTGATGTGGCTCGGCGAGCTCATCACCGCCCGCGGCCTCGGCAACGGCATGTCGATCATCATCTTCATCAGCATCGTGTCCCGCATTCCGTCCGGCACGGC
>CAIXSE010000217.1 GCA_903921965.1 uncultured Thermoleophilia bacterium
ATCTGGGCCAGCCAGCTCGAGATGGACGCCTGGGCGCTGCGCAACGCCCGCGAGATGTGGATGGTCGGGCTGCGCCCCGGCGACCTGCTGCAGAACTGCTTCGGCTACGGGCTGCCGACCAGCGTCGGCCTGCAGTACGGCGCCCAGCGGGCGGGCATCGGCGTCGTGCCCGCCGGCATCGGCCGCCAGGAGCTGCTCATCGACCTCATCCTCGACCTCGGGGTGACGGCCATCTGCACCACGCCGTCGTACGGTCTGTATCTCGCCGACAAGGCGAAGGAGCGCGGGCTCGACCTCGCGAACGACTCGCGGCTGCGCATCGGCCTCTTCGGCGCCGAACCGTGGCCGGAGTCGGGGCGCAGCCGCCTGACGGAGGCCATGGGCGTCGACCCGTTCAACGAGTTCGGCATGGGCGAGTTCCTCGGCCCCGGCATGGCGGCCGAGTGCACCGAGAAGGACGGCATGCACGCCTGGGCCGACCACCTGCTCGTCGAGTGCATCGACCCGGAGACGGGCGCCCCGGTGCCCGACGGCGCCCCCGGCGAGCTCGTCTGGACCTCGCTGACCAGCGACACCACGGCCATGGTCCGCTATCGCAGCCACGACATCAGCTCGCTGACCTGGGCGCCGTGCCCGTGCGGCCGCACGCACCCGCGCATCGGCCGCATCACCGGGCGCAGCGACGACGCCCTCTCCATCGGCGGCCTCGTCGTGTTCCCGAGCCAGATCGAGGAGGTCCTCGTCCGCTTCCCCGAGTTCGGGAGCAACTTCTGCATGGTCGTCGAGCTCGTGGACAACCTCGACCGGCTCACCGTGCAGGCCGAGGTCACCGACCTCGCGGTGCTGACGGGTGAGGAGCGGGAACGGCTGGGCAGGCGCATCCAGGCCGGCGTGAAGGCGACGGTCGGGGTGAGCCCCAGGGTGGAACTGCACGACCCGTTCACGCTCCCGCGCGTCACCGAGGGGCAGGGCAAGTCGGCCTGCCACCGGGTGGACGACCGGCGCAGGGGCTGAGGGTCCGCGCGGCTCACCCCAGCGCGAGGCACACGACGCCGGCCAGCACCGTCGCCGCCGCCGCCCATTGGAGGGGACGCAGGTGCTCGTGCAGCACGAGCCGGGCCAGCAGCACGGTCACGGCGGGGCTCAGCCAGCCGAGCACCGCGACCACGCTGAGGTCGCCCATCGCCGTGGCGCTCGCGAAGAGCGTGTTGGCGAGCGGGATCATGAGGCCGATCACGAGCAGGATCGGCAGTGCACGGCGGCGCAGACCGAGCTTCGGCCGCTGCGCCGCGACCCAGAGCGTCGTCCAGACGGCGGCCGAGACGCGCACGCCGGCGACCGCCCAGAAGGGGCTCGTGTCGGCGCCGGTGTCCATGGCGATCAGCAGGAACCCCGCGGTCACCGAGGCGGCGATGCCCAGGGCGACGCCGCGCAGCGTGACCGGGTGGGTGTCCTGCGGCGCCGCCGGGCCGGGGCGCGAGATCACGACGATCCCCGCGAGCGTGGCCACGATGCCCACGAGCTGCAGCGCCGACGGCTGGTCGCCCTCGAGCAGGCCCCACAGCACGGGGAACACCGCGGCGCCGGCCAGGATCGGTGCCACCACGCTCATCTTGGTGATGGTCACCGCCTTGAAGTAGGTGATGCCGCTCACGGCGGAGCTGGCGCCGCCGAGCACGACCACGAGCATGATCGAGGCCGGTGGCATCTGCGGGGAGAGCACGGCCACGGTGAGCAGGGAGCCGAGCGCCGCGACCGGGGTGCACACGAGGACGACGGCCCACGAAGACATGCGCCGGGACTCGAGGCCGGCCATGAAATCGGAGGCGCCCCAGGTGAGGCTCGCCAGCAGCGCGAGGAGCGGCGCGAGCACGTCAGCTCACCTCAGCCCAGTGCCAGGCAGACGACGCCGGCCAGCACCGCGACGGCCGCGGCCCACTGCAGCGGGCGCATGCGCTCGTGCAGGACGAGCCACGCGTACATCATCGTCACCGCCGGGCTGAGCCAGCCCAGCACGGCGACGACGCTGAGGTCGGCCATCGTCGTGGCCTTCGCGAACAGCAGGTTGGCGCCGATGACCATCAGCCCGGCGGCGACGAGGGCCGGCAGGCTGCGGCGCCGCAGGCGCAGGGCCGGCCGGGCGGCGGCGATCCAGGCGCCGCAGAGCAGCGCCGCCGCGCAGCGGATCACGGTGGCCGCCCACAGCGGGTCGGAGGCGGCCCCGTAGTCCAGGGTGATGACCAGGATGCCGGCGAAGGCGGAGCCGGCCACGGCCAGCAGGACGCCTTTGAGCGTGGTGCGCGGGTGCCTGTCGTCGGCGTCGTCGCCCGGGCGCGACACCACCACGATACCGCTGATGGTGACGGCGATGCCCACGATCGCCAGGGCCGACGGCTTCTCGCCGCGGGCGAGGCCCCAGACGACCGGCAGCACCGCGGCGCCTGCCAGGATCGGCGAGGTGATGCTCATCCTGGTCACGCGCAGGGCGTAGTAGTAGGTGATGGCGCTCAGGCCGGAGCACGTGCCGCCGGCGACGAGGACCGCGGCGACGCCGGCGGACGGGGAGGGCGAGTGCGCCGCCACGAGGGCCACGACCCCGCCGGCCGCCGCGGCCGTCATGGTGACCAGGGCGACGGCCCACGACGTGGTGCGGCGCGCCTCGACGCCGGCGATGAAGTCGGACGTCCCCCACGAGAAGCTCGCCAGCAGGGCGAGCAGTGTGGCTACCACCGCCGGACCGCCGCGCCGCGGCGCCGATGTAACCAACGTGCTGCTGCTGGGCGGGTGTCCGGCACGGTCTACGACCCTATCACGACGAGTGTCCTATTCACTCGCGCGGCCTCGAGGACGACCATACGAGGCAGGGCACCCGCCGCTGGGGCCACGATCCGGGAGGACAAGAGTCGCATGGAGATCCTCGTCGCACACGCCGCCGACGAAGCACGGGCCGCGCTGGTGTCGTGCCTCGCGGCGATGGACGTCGCCGTCGTCGAGGCGGCCGACGGCGCGCGCGCCCGCGACCTGCTGTCGCGGCCGGACGGTCCCTCCGTGGCGCTTCTGGACTGGAGCCTGCCCGGCATGACCGGGCTCGACATCTGCAGAGACCTGCGCGAGGACGTCCGCTCGCGCGACCTGTACCTCATGGTGGTGGCCCCCGCCGCCCGCAAGTGCGAGGTGACCGAGGCTGCTGCGGCCGGCGCGGACGACTTCGTCTGGACGCCCGTGGGCGCCGACGACCTGCGGTCGCGGGTGGCGTTCGCGAGGGCCGTCCTCGCCGCACGTCCCGCCGCCTCTCCCGAGGGCGGCGACGAGTGTCTGCGCTGCTTCGACCCGGTGACGAAGGTGCACGACCGCGCGCAGATGGTCCGCCGGCTCGATGAAGAGCTCGCGCGAGCCCGCCGCGAGCGCATCACGGTGGGCATCGGTATCCTCGACGTGGACGGGCTCGGCCCGGTCAACCGCGAGTTCGGCCGCGAAGCGGGCGACGAGGTGCTGTGCGAGGTCGCCCGCCGCCTCAAGGGCACGCTGAGGGCGTACGACGTCGTCGGCCGCCTCCAGAGCGACGAGTTCCTCATCATCACGCCGCGGACCGGCAAGTACGACATCGCCGACGCGCTCGACCGTGTGCGACGGGCGATGGCGGCGAAGCCCTTCTGCCACGGCGACCAGTGCCTCGCCATCACGGTCGCCATCGGAGGAGTGACCGGCGCCGAGGAGACCGCCGAGGAGCTCATCGCCCTCGCGCGCCCGGTGCTGGGCGAGGCCAAGCAGGCCGGTGGCGACAGCGTGGTCGCCGGCGTCAAGGTGGTCCTCGAGTCGGTGCTGACCAACCAGTGGTCGAGCTGACGGGTCCCCCGCCCGGCTGATCCAGCCGGCAGCATCCCCCGCAGCGGTGTGGCCGCGGCCGCGCCGCGGGTACAGTGAAGCAAGCCCAGTCCACGGTGGACGGAGGGGCCGGGGATGCGGAGCGGACGACGCGCGAGGGGCGCGCCGCATGCACTGAGCCGGAGGCCACGCAGTGCGGCCACGCTCTGGAACGCCGCGGCTCCGCTCCTGTTCGCCGTCGCCCTGTCGCTCGCCGCGGCGGGATGTGGCTCGGACCCGGCGACCTCCGGCGGTCCGGCGGACGGGTCGCCGGCGCCGCACCCGGGCGGCACCTACGAGTACCCGCTCCAGTCCGACCCGCAGTCGCTCCTGCCGCCGCACGTCGACGACAGCGCCGAGACGGAGGTCGGTCACCAGGTCTTCGAAGGCCTCGTCGCCTACGCGGCGAGGGACGACGGCACGGTCGTCACCGTCCCCTGCCTCGCCGAGAGCTGGTCGGCGAACGCCGACGCCTCGGTGTGGACGTTCCGCCTGCGCCGTGGTGTGCGGTTCCAGGCCCCGGTGGACCGGGAGGTGACGGCCGGCGACGTGGTCTCGGCGCTGCGCTACCTCGCCGACCGCCGGCACGGGTCGTTCCTCGCCTACATGTACGCGGTCATCGCCGGCACCGACGAGGAAGGCTTCGCGGCGCCGGAGGACCTCGGCGTGGAGGCCCTCGACCGCTACACCGTGCGCTTCACGCTGAAGCGGCCGTTCGCGGTGTTCCCCGACACGTTGGGCCACGCGGCGTACTGGGTCTGGCCGGTGGACCACCTCCGCCGCGTGGGCCGCTCGGGCTTCGAGGCGAGCCCGGTGGGGACGGGCCCCTTCGTCCTCTCGCGCCGCGTCCGCGGGGAGTACATCGACCTCCGGAGGAACCCGTCCTGGTGGAACGCATCGTCGGGACAGCCGTACCTCGAGGGCGTCCACTTCCGCGTCTTCGAGAGCGTGTCGGCGGAGCTGCTCGCCTTCCAGAAGGGCCTCATCGACTACACGTGGGTACCCCAGGGACAGGTGGCCGCGTCGCGCTCGCTGCCGCAGGTGCAGAGCGGTGAGTGGGAGGCGAAGGTGCTTCCGGTCCAGGGCGCCTTCTACGTGGCCTTCGACTGGGACGACCCGGTGGTCGGCGGGGACGGCGGCTCGGCGGTGCGCGAGGCCATCGACTGTGCCGTCGACCGCGCGTCACTCGTGGCGGTCGTGGGCGACGGCGTGTACATCCCGCAGACGGGCCTCGTGCCCGCGGTGTTCCCGGGCTGGAAGGACGAACAGCCGGCGCAGGCGTACGACCCGCAGCGGGCGAGGGTGCTGTACGAGCAGGCGGGGAGCCCGCCGCTGGAACTCACCTACTGGGACGAGCGCGCCGTCGAGGCGGGAGCGCTCTGGCTGCGCGACGCCTGCGCCGCGGCCGGCATCCCGCTCAGGCTGCGGCGCCTCACCTGGGAGCAGTTCGGCGAGGCGGTGTACGGCGGGGGCTCCGGCGGGCGCCAGGTCTTCTTCGCGGGGTGGCTCGCCGACTACCCTTCGGACGACGACTTCCTGTACCCCACCTTCTTCAGCGGCCAGTCGGCCTCGTCGCTCGGGACCGCCTACACGGATGCCGACGTGGACCGGCTGCTGACCCTCGCCCGGTCCACCGCCGACCCTGCCAGACGCCTGGATCTCAGCCGCCGGGCGGCCAACGAGATCCTCGCGGACAAGCCCGTGCTCCCGCTGTTCGAGCTCGCCGAGTACCGCCTGCTCAGCACGCGACTCGGCGGGTTCACGGCGCCCACCGCCCAGGGGGTCGACATGTGGAGGCTGTGGGTGAAGTAGTCAGGCGGTGACACGGCCTGCCGTCGGAGCTATGCTCGCGCCATCCACTGCCGGGGTCAGGGGGCGGCATGCGGAAGACGTGTCTTGGGCGAGGAGACGGGTCGGGTTCGCGGGACGCGCGGCGCGGAGCCGGCACGCGCGCCCGGTCGCTTGCGGCCGTCGCCGTCCTCGTGCTCGTCACGGCGTCCCTCGCCGCGCTCGCCTGCGGCTGCAGCGGCGACACGGCCGCGACGCCGGCGGCATCGGCGTCGCCGCCGGCGCAGCCGCGCTCCGGCGGGACGCTCAACTACCCACTCCTGGTCGACGTCAACACGATGCTGCCGTTCGCCCAGATCCACGCGTGGGAGCCGGCGCACCAGGTGTACGAGGGTCTCGTCGCCTGGGAGATCGAGCAGAACGGCCAGGTCGCCACCGTGCCGTGTCTCGCAGAGAGCTGGGAGGCCAGCCCCGACGCGACGGTGTGGACCTTCCGGTTGCGGCGGGGTGTGCGCTTCCAGCAGCCGGTGGCGCGGGAGGTCACCGCGGCGGACGTGGTGGCCGACTTCCGCTTCACCGTCCGCGCGAGCAACCACGCCTGGTCCGCCTACATGGCAGCCATCATCGCGGGCACCGACGACGCCGACGGCACGGTCCCGGAGGGTGAGATGGACCGCCTTGGCGTGGAAGCACTCGACCGGTACACCGTGCGGTTCACGCTGAAGAAGCCGTTCGCGGGTTTCCCCGACACGCTCGGCGGCCAGTACGGGTGGGTGTGGCCGGCCGACTACCTCAGGCGCGTCGGGCGCAGAGGCTTCGAGGAGCGCCCGGTCGGCACCGGCCCGTTCGTCGTGTCGCGACGCGTTCCGGGGAGCTACGTGGACCTGATACGCAACCCGCACTGGTGGAACGCGGCCTCCGGGCAGCCCTATCTGGAAGGTGTCCACTTCGTCCAGTTCAGCAGCCCGACGGAGAGGCTGCAGGCGTTCCAGCAGGGACGGATCGACTACACGTGGGTGCCGCAGGGCCAGGTGGCGGCATCGCGCTCGCTGCCGCAGGTGCAGAGTGGTGAGTGGGTCCCGGTCGTGCTGCCGGTGGAGGCGACGGGCTACGTCGGCTTCGACATGACCGACCCGGTCACCGGCGGCGCCGCCGGCCTCATGCTGCGCCGGGCCATCGACGCCGCCATCGACCGGCGCGCCCTCGTGAAGGCCGTGAGCGACGGGGTGTACGTGCCGCAGACCGGCCTCGTGCCGCCGGTGTTCCCCGGCTGGCAGGACGAGCAGCCGGCCCAGCCGTACGACCCGGCGAAGGCGCGGGAGCTGTACGCCCAGGCCGGGAGCCCGCCTCTCCGGCTCGCGCTCACCCGCGATCGTGTCGCCGTCGCCACCGCGCACTACGTGCAGCGGGCCTGCGCCGCCGCCGGCATCGACCTGCGCCTGCAGCAGATCGCCTGGGGTCGCTACGTGGAGTTGTTCGAGACGGGCAGGATGCCCCCGATGTACCTCTTCGGATGGATCGCGGACTACCCGTCCCCCGACAACTTCCTCTACGAGTTGTATCTCGGGTCGCTCTCGCCGTACACGAGCGGGACGGCGTACTCCGATCCCGACGTCGACCGCCTGCTCACACTCGCGCGCTCGACCGCCGATCCGCAGAAGCACTTCGACCTGAACCGGCGCGCCGCCCACGAGATCCTCGCCGACAAGCCGGTCCTGCCGCTGTTCCAGAACGCCGACTACCGCCTTGTGAGCTCGCGCATCGGTGGGTTCAGCGTGAGCCCGACGTACGGGGTGGACGCGTGGAAGGTGTGGGTGAAGTGACGGAGGAGGCCCCGGTGCGCGGGTCGCGCTGGTCGCTGCGGGCGCGCTTCGCGGTCGCCTGCGTGTGCTGCTCGGTCATCCCTCTCTTCGCCTACGCCGCCTACACGTACATCGAGACGGCGCACAGCTTGCGCGACCTGGAGAGCGTGCGGCTGGTGGAGCGTGAGGTGGCCGTGGGGCGCGCGCTCGACGACTTCACGACGGAGAGCCTCGGGGCCAGCGAGGACTACGCCTCGTGGCCACCGCTGCTGTCGGCCCTCGCGCGAGGCGACAACACCGAGGTGCGCGGGCAGCTGGCGACGCTGGCCGGGACACCCGGGGCGGTGGCCCAGGTGTACTCGACCGACGGCCGCCTGCTCGTGTCGGGAGGCGGCGGCGCCATGCCTTCGCCGCTCTGGAAGACCCCGGAGGTGCAGAACCTCCGTGAGGGCCTCAGCGGCGGTGCGGCGGTGGCCGGCTTCGAGACCATCGGCGGCGCGATCTGGGTGGTCAGCGCCGAGTACCTGCACGAAGAGGGGTCGAGCCGCGCGTCCGGCGTGCTCGTGACGGCGCGACCGCTGGACGAGGACGCTCTCGCGTCCATCGACGCGGCGACCGACGTCACGCTGACGCCGGCCACTGACGCGGAGGCCAGGGCCGCCGGCACCGACCAGACGGCGGGGGCGGCCAGCGGTGTGCTCAACCAGGTGGGCGCGCCGTTCGACGAGGCCTCCGCGCGCAGCGTGTACCTGGCGGTCTTCGACGCCGACGGGTACCGCTCCGGCCTCGTCAAGATGGCGATGGACAGGACGGCCGTGCTCGATGCCATCGCGAACCTGCGTGCCAGCGCCGCGGCCGCCCTGCTGCTGGCGCTGGCTGCCTCCGTCGTCGCGGCGCTGCTGCTGTCCCGGAGGATCACCCGGCCGCTGCGCAGGCTCGCGTCGGCCGCCGTGGCCATCGCCGGCGGCGAGACCCGCCAGCGTATCGAGGTGACGGGTTCCGATGAGATCGGCCGCCTCGCAGGCGCGTTCAACACCATGTCGGAGAGCATCTCCGACCGCGTGTCCGGCCTCACCGGCAAGCTCGGGGCGCTCACCTCCGAACTCGCCGACCTCAACGTGGTCTTCGCTCCGTCGGTCGGCGAGACCGTCGACCTGCCCGCCGAGCTTGACCACATGCTGCCGCGCATCGCGGCGGTGGTGCAGGCCGACGAGACCTGCCTCTTCCTCGGCACCGACGGGAGCCTGCGCGTCGCCGCGGTGTGCCGCGGCGCCGACTGCGGCGGTGGCGAAGGACCGGCCGCGTGCGAGGCGCCGGCGGCGGCGAAGCTGGCCGCCGGTGTGGTCGCGGCC
>CAIXSE010000218.1 GCA_903921965.1 uncultured Thermoleophilia bacterium
ACGCCGACCTCGACCCCCTCGCGCCCCTGTGGTGCTCGCTGATGGAGAGGCACCGCGAGGTCTGGCACGAGCTGCCGCTGCGGAGCCACGAGGCGTCGTGGGCGCGCCGCCGGGCGCAGTACCGCGACTGGCTGGACCGGCCGGGGTCGTTCGCCCTGGTCGCGCGCCGCGGCGGCCGGCCCGTCGGCTACACCGTCGTCGCCGTCGAAGAGGGCGACGAGACCTACGCCACCGGCGACCGCCGCGCCGACGTCCACACGCTCGTCGTGCTGCCCGAAGAGCGCGGCCGGGGGATCGGCGCCGCGCTCATGGCGGAGCTCGAGCGGCGCCTGCTGGCCGCCGGCATCACCGACGTCTTCGTCGGGACCATGCACGGGAACGACGCCGCGCAACGCTTCTACGAGCGGCGCGGCTACGCGCCCTTCGTGCGCCTGAACTACCGCAGGCTGACCGGCGACTGACCCGGCGCAGGGAGACCGCTGCCTCCCGTCGTACACTTGCGCTGCGGGTTCCGGCCTACGGAAGGACGGTCGCGTGGCGAAGAGACCTGCTGCGCCGGGAATAGACGTGGACCGCCGTCGACAGGTGCTTGAGGCAGCCAGGACGGCGATAGCCGAGCGAGGCCTCGACAAGCTGCGCATGACGCACATCGCGGAGCTCGCCGGGATGAGCCCCGGCCACATCCTGTACTACTTCAAGAGCAAGGACAGGATCCTCGTCGAGACCCTGCGCTGGAGCGAGGCCGAGTTCCACGAGCTCCTCGAGGCGGACTTCGAGGCCATCGCCGACGCTCCGGGGCGCCTCGCCCACTTCATCGCCTTCTACGTGCCCAGCGGACCCAGAGACCCCAGCTGGGCGCTCTGGCTGGAGATCCACGGACTGGCCCTCGCCGACCCCGAGCTCACCGCCGGCCTGGACAAGCTCGCGGACGCCTGGCAGCACGACCTCGCGGACATCGTGGCGCTCGGCATCCGCCAGGGCCACTTCCGGCCCGTGGACGCCGAGGACTTCGCCGAGCGGTTCAAGGCCATGCTCGACGGCTACTCGATCCGCGTCGCCGCCGGACACCCGAACTTCCACAGGGAGGATGTCATCAGGCAGGCCATCCGGGTGGCCGCGGGCGAGCTCGGCATCGCGGCCGACCGGCTCCGCACGGCAGTGGATCCCTGAGGCCGGCCGAGCCGGCGTGCCGCTCCCGACCGCGTCGCCGCCGGCGCGTTCGGGTGCACCCACGACGGGGCAGCCCTCAGACGCCTCACGACACCTGCGCCTGCCGACGTTCGGTCCCGGGCTTTAGAACACAGTTCCAACGGCCGATACGGATGGGGCGAGCAGAGAAGCGAGGAGGGCGACCATGAGCGACGGAAGAGGCCCGGCAGACACGACCACGGGTGCCACACGGCGGAAGGCCGCCGCGCCCGGGCAGCGGTCCGGCCGGGCGCGAGGCGTGCTGGTCTGGGTCCTCGTCGTCCTGAGCTCGCTCATGGTGGTCGTCACGGGCGTCGCCTGGTGGGCGCACTACACCGTCATGGACACGAACGGCTACATGAAGATCGTGGGTCCCATCGGCAAGGACCCCCAGGCCATCAACGAGCTGAGCCGGTACATCAGCGGCCAGATCGTCAGTGCCTCCGGCATCAGCGACAAGATCGCCGGGGCGCTCCCCTCCGTCGTCTCGGGGGCGGCCACGGAGGCCGTCCAGGGCTTCATCACGAAGGGCGCCCAGCAGATCCTCAGCTCGCCCGAGGCGTATCAGCTGTGGCTGGAGACCAACCGCGTCGGCCACGAGCAGCTCGTCGGCCTGCTGCGCGGCGAATCCGGCCCGCTGTACGCGAAGGGCAGCGACGTGAAGCTCAACACGCTGCCCCTCATCAGCGCCGTGCTGGTGTGGGTCGACGGGAAGCTGCCCGGCGCGCTCAGCACGAACGTCCCGGCGATCCCCGCCACGATGAGCGCCGAGGAGGGCGTCGGCAAGCTCGCCCAGTGGTCGGGCGCGCAGCTGCCCGCCGACTTCGGCCAGATCACGCTGGTGACGGCGGACGCACTCGGCTCTGCGCAGACGGCAGTCAAGTGGTTCGACCGTCTGATGTGGATCTTCCCGGTCATCACCGCGGTGCTGATGGCCGTCACGATCCTGGTGGCGAGCAGGCGCGGCCGCGCCGCGATCGCCCTCGCCGTCGGCGGCGCGCTCGCCATCCTGATCGCGCGCCTGCTCGCGATCTTCGCCTCCAGCTACGTCACCGGGCAGATCAAGGCCGGCAACGGCCGGCAGATCCTGCAGAAGATCGTGGACGGCGCGCTCGGGCCGCTCACCACGCTCACCATCGTGGTCTGCGTGGCCGGGGCGGCCATCGCGGTGGCGGTCTGGCTGCTCGGGCGCCGCAGCGCGCGTGCCGGCGGGTCGCCGGCCGGGTGAAGGTCGCACCGCACGGGTGAAGCGGCCGGCCGCCTTCCCCCCTGGGGGCGGCCGGCCGCTCGCGTCAGTCCGGTCCCGTGATGGCTTCGGCCGCCTCGAGGAGCGCCGCGAGGAGCTCGTCGGTGCTCGCGGCGCAGCCGAAGCCGTGCCGGGCGATGATGTCGCCGGCCTCGACCATGAAGTAGCCGGCGACCTCTTCGTCGGCCCGGTAGACAAGCCGCTCGAGGCGCAGCAGCCGCGGGTCGTCGTCCGGCAGGTCGCGCAGCTCGCGCGCCGCCCGCTCGAGCGCAGCGGCGCACGCCGCACTGCGCTCGTCGTCCGGGTGCTCGGCGGCCCTGCCGGCGCGCCACCCGGCGCAGCTGGTGACGGCCGCGAGGAGCTCCTCGCGGAGGTCGCCCCTCACATCCGCCTCGCCTTGCCCGCAGACGCCGGGCGCCGCGCCGGACGCAGCATCAGCGCGGCGTGAAGAGCGCGCAGTGCGGGCGCTCTTCCATGACGGCGGCCAGCTCCGCGACCTCGCCGTAGGACATGGTCGCCGCCTGGCAGTGCTTCACGCAGGCCGGCTGCTCGCCCCTCGCCGTGCGCGCCGCGCACAGGTCGCAGTACAGCGTCGGGAACGGCAGGTAGTCGATGCGGAACGTGCCGTCCGGCCGCTCCGTGAGGATCTCGTTCAGGTGGATGCCGCCCCTGCCCACCGGGTGGTCGTGCTCCTGCTTGCAGGCGACCTCGCAGGAGTGGCAGCCGGTGCAGTACTCGTAGTCGATCAGCAGGCCGTTCCCAGACACGGCCGACCTCCTCGCCCTCCGGAAGCCTTGAGATCCGGCAGAGCATCGTCTTGGTGAAGGCGCCGCCGAAGCCGGACTTGCTGTTCCGTCCCATCGGGATCAGCTGGTTCACGTTGAGGTCCCAGACCTTGTACGGGTTGCCGTCGCCGTCGTAGGGGACCTCGGGCAGCCACCAGCCGTGCTGGGCGACGACGATGTCGGGATGCGTGAGCGGACTGAGCACGGCCTTGCGCTTCGCGCTGCCCATCGTCCCCTCGATGAGCACCCAGTCGCCGTCCCTGATGCCGTACTTCGCCGCCGTGTCGGGGTGGATCTCCACCGACGGATCGGGGTTGATCTCGCGCAGCCACGGGATCATGCGGTGCTCGGAGTGGAACATCACGCCGACGCGGCGGCCGGTGTTCAGGATCAGCGGGTACTGGGCGTGGACCTCGGGCGTGCTGACCTCGCTCTCGATGGGCTCGACGTGGTACGGCAACGGCTCGAGCCCGTACTCCTCGAACTTCTGCGAGTAGAACTCGAACTTGCCGGACGGCGTGCGGAAGCCGGGCTCGCCGTCGGGCCGCAGCAGGCCCTTCTCGTGGCGGTGGTACGGCGTCGTCGCGTCGCCCTTGGGCGCCAGGCAGTAGCCGGCCTCGACCAGCGAGTTGAAGCTGTGGCCGGTGATGGAGAGGCGCTGGTCGAAGAGCGCCCGCACGTCCGGCCACGGCACGGCCTGCGGGTTGAGCCGCTTCGCGAGCTCGAAGTCGATCTCCCAGTCCATCCGCGCTTCGTCGGTCTCGGCGACCTTGTAGATCGGATTGCAGGGCACGCCGGTCGTGAAGGCCGAGTCCTTCTCGGTGATCGCCGCGGCCGGCAGCACGATGTCGGCGATGGCTTGGGCCGTCGGCGTCATGAACGTGTCGACGACGACGTTGAACTCGAGCTTGCGCACGGCCTCGTAGTGGCGGCGCGGGTCCTGGGCGGTGCCGGCGAGGAAGTTGTTGGTCTGGCACCAGAGGCCCTTGACCGCGTACGGCTCGCCGGTCTCCATCTGCTCGAGCACCACGTCCGACATCGCCCACGAGCGGAAGTTCTTCACCAGCGGGTACTTGTCGGCCCCGATGCGTTTCTCGTTCATCCTGTCGACGAACTCGCGGCCGTACAGCTGGACGACCTCTTCGGTGGAGTACGGGTAGACGGTGACGCCGTGGGGCGGGCGCGAGATGACGTTCCCGCCCGGGTTGTCGATGTTGCCGGTCAGCGCCCACAGGCTGGCCAGGCCGTGGATGGTGGCCACGGCCTCGGCGTTCGAGTCGAGCGGCTGGCCGAAGCGCATCTGCGCCGGCTTGGCGGCCGCGTACAGGCGGGCGGCCTGCACGATCTGGTCGACGGGGACCCAGGTGAGCTGCGCGAGGTCGTCGAGCCTGAGCCGGGCGACGTGCTCCTTCAGCTTGTCGAAGCCGAAGGTCCACTGTTCCACGAACTCGCGGTCGTACAGGCCCTCCTCGATGATGACCTTGATCAGGCCCAGCGCGAGCGCGCCGTCGGCGCCGGGCCGCACGCGCAGCCAGA
>CAIXSE010000219.1 GCA_903921965.1 uncultured Thermoleophilia bacterium
GGCACGAAGTCGATCAGCGTCTCGGTGCCGTGGAACGGGAACTTGCGCACCACCGACACGTTGTCGCCGTCCAGGCGCACGATGTTGTAACAGGCCTTGGTGTTCCCGCGCAGGCGCTGCGATGCGCAGGTGCCGGCGTTGACGACGAAGAGGTTCTCGAGCCGCCACGCGTAGGGCACGTGCTTGTGGCCGCAGAGCACGAGGTTCACGCAGCACTCCTGGAGCACCTCGAGCAGGTCGCCGGCGTCGTAGACGATGTTGCGCTCCCGCCCCGTGCCCGGCACCGGGAGCAGGTGGTGGTGGAGCATGAAGAGCCGGAAGAAGGCCGGGTGCGCGAACTGCTCCTTCAGGAAGGAGTACCGCGCGCGCCCGATCTGCCCGTGGTCGAGGTCTGGCTCGGTCGAGTCCTCTGCGACGATCGTGATCCGGTCGAGGTGCAGCGTCTGCCAGCGCGGCCCGATGAGCTCCTCGAAGTGCACGTAGCCCACGTTGCGGGCGTCGTGGTTGCCGGGGATCACCACGAGCTGCGGGCACTCGATGCGCGCGAGGTACTCGGCGGCCGTGACGTAGTCCTGGCGGAACCCCATCTCGGTCAGGTCGCCGGTGCACAGCACGATGTCGGGCTCGAGCTCGTTCAGCTCGACCACGACCCGGTCCATCATGCTCGGCACGAAGTACGGCGAGCCGGCGTGCAGGTCGGAGATGTGGGCGATCGTCAGGTTCATTCCACCACCACGATACGCCCCGGCCCCTGCTTGTCGAGCACCGCGAAGCTCGTCTGGGACCCCTCGCGCCGGAAGCGCAGGCGCATGCTGGTGCGGCCCACCTTGAGGTTGGTCAGCGTCACCTCCCCCAGCCACCTGGGGAGGTCGGGGTCGTGCACGTACACGATGTTCTCGTCGGCCTGCGCGTAGATGCCCAGCATCGACTGCAGGATGAGGAACAGCGCGCCGGCGGACGAGGCGTCGGGCGAACAGGCCATCGGGAACGCGACCGGCTTGTTGATGGAGCGGCGTGTGAAGCCGCAGAACATCTCCGGCAGGCGCTCGTACTCGTGCGCGCCGGCCGCCTCCACCAGCCCCCAGGCGAGGCGGTTGGACTCCTGCGCGTAGCCGTGCTTCTTCATGCCGTTGGCGATGACGGCCGTGTCGAAGGGCCACACGCTGCCGTTGTAGAAGCTCACCGGGTTGTAGCCCTTCATCTCCTTGCTGAAGGTGCGGATGCCCCAGCCGGTGTACATGTCCGGCGCCATGAGGCGCCTGACCACGGCGTCGACGTAGTCGTCGCCGACGATGCGGGCCCAGAGGGCGTGGCCGATGGTCGAACAGACGCCGGTGACCTGCTGCTTGTGGCCGTCGAGCGCCATCGCGAAGAAGCCCTCGCCCTCCATCCAGAAGCGCTCGTTGAAGGCGCGCTTGAGGGCACCGGCCTGGCGGCTGAGCTCCTCCGCGCGCTCCACGTCGCCGAGCTCGCCGAAGATGGCGGCGAGGCGGCGCTTGGCGTAGTACACGTAGCCCTGCGTCTCGGCCAGGGCGATGGGGCCCTCGGCCTGCGTGCCGTCGGCGTGCAGCACGGCGTCGCCGGCGTCGCGCCAGCCCTGGTTGAGCAGGCCGGCGCGGGAACGGCGCTCGTACTCGACGAAGCCGTCGCCGTCCAGGTCGCCGCAGGTGTCGATCCAGGCCAGCGCGGCGTCCACGGCGTCGCGCCGCGCCTCGAAGCCGTCCAGGTCGCCGGTCCACATGGTGAGCTCGGCGACCAGCAGCAGCCAGAGCGGCGTCGCGTCGATGGAGCCGAAGTACGGCGTGTGCGGCACGGCCTTGAGGTTGGCGAGCTCGCCGCGCCGCAGCTCGTGCAGGATCTTGCCGGGCTGCTCGTCGCGGAACACGCTCTCGGTGCGGCCCTGCCGCGCCTCGAGGAAGTCCGCGGCGCCGCGTGCCCAGCGCAGGTCGAGCAACAGGGTCTCGATGCCGACGAAGACGAGCTCGCGGCCGAAGGGCGCCGCGAACCACGGCAGCCCGGAGAGCGGGATGCGCGCGGCGCCTGCCGCGGTGCTCAGCATCCGCAGGTCCTCCTGGCCGCGGCGCAGCACGCGGTTCACCTCTTCGTTGTCGGTGAGGATGTCGGTGGCGCCGGAGTCCCAGCGCTCGTGCTCGTGCCGCAGGGCGGTGAGGCGCGCCTGGGGCTCCGGCGGCAGGCCGGCCGGCGTGTCCGCGGCGTCGCCGGCAGGAGCCGCCGGAGCGCGCGCGGCCGCGGCACCCGCGCCGTCCGGCAAGACAGGCACGGGGGTCCCCGCAGCCGCCGCGCCCTCCGTCCCGGCGGCCGCCTCGCGCACGGCCACGTCGTAGCCCATCGTCGTCACTTCGCCCGGCGCGAGGCGCAGCCGGAAGCGGGCGCGACCCTGCCTGAGCGACTCGGGGGCCTGGTCGAAGCACACGGTCGTCTCGCGCAGCACGTCGTCGAGGCCCCGGTACCCCAGCACGAGGGTACGGTCGTCGCAGCGCTCCGGCAGCCTCGTGCCGCGCCGGCGCCGCCGCAGGCCCCGCACCTCGAACAGGTCGGCGAAGTCGGCGTCGAAGTGCACGTCGACGAGCAGCTCGACCGGCGCGCTGTGGAAGTTGCGGATGCGCACCTGCTCGCGCAGGCCGTCGTCGATGAACCGCGTGCGGCGCAGGTGCAGGCTCGCCTGGGGCAGCACGCGGCCGTCGGGCGCGTGCGACTCCAGGTTGGTCAGCTCGATGGTCGCGGCGTAGCCGCGCTCGGCCGTGGACGAAAGCAGCACCGGCTTGCGCCCAGCCACGGTGAGCTCGAGGCGGCTGAGGAAGCGCGTGTCGCGGAAGTACAGCCCGAGCTCCGAGTTCTCGCCGCCGGACGCCTGGCCGAGCGCGTCGCTGTAGAAGAAGAGGTCGCCCTCCTTGACCGCCAGGTGCGCCGCCTGGCCGCCGCTCATCACGTACCGCTCGGCGGTGGTGGTGACCACGGCGGCGGCGTCCGGTCGGCGGGCCGGCTCCCCCCCGGCGTCGCGTCGCGGCGCGCGCCTGCGCGCGGGCTCGCCCGCCGGCCC
>CAIXSE010000220.1 GCA_903921965.1 uncultured Thermoleophilia bacterium
CTTCGGCGTGTTCGGCGCGCTGTTCATGTACAGCATCCACTACCGCGACAGCGCGGCCGGGAGGGCGCTGCGCAGCATGGGCGTGGTGATCCTCATCAACCTCGCCTTCACCTTCTTCATGCCGGGCATCTCGTGGCAGGGCCACATCGGCGGCCTCATCGGCGGCGTGCTCGCCGTCGAGGCGCTCACGTGGTTCGGGCGGCGCGACCTGCGCGCCCCGTGGACCGCGCGCGACGCCGGTCTGCTGGCCGCCGTCGCCCTGATCATGGTCGCCCTCGTCCTGTGGCGGACCACGGCCTTCCCCCTGATGTGAGCCAAGGCGCCGCGCCGCTCGTGGAGCCCTTCGCGACGCCGGTGCCGGCGCACGAGGTCGAAGCGCGGCTGGCCGCGCTGCAGGACGTGCTCTCACGGCGCGGCCTCGACGCGGCGCTGGTCGTGCAGAACGCCGACCTGTACTACTTCAGCGGCACGGTGCAGCGCTCGTTCCTGTACGTGCCCGCCGAGGGCGAGCCCACCCTCTTCGTGCGCAAGCTCGCCGAGCGGGCGCTCCTCGAGACGCCGCTGGACGGGGTCGTCGTCCTCGACGACCCGCGCGACCTGGGGGCACAGGTGGTCGCGCGGTACGGCCGCCTGCCCGCGAGGCTCGGCCTCGAGCTCGACGTGCTGCCGGTGGCCGAGTTCCGCCGGCTCGAGCGCCAGTTCCCGGACGCCGAGGCGCGCGACGTGGGTCGCGACATCGTGCGCCTGCGGGCGGTCAAGTCGGCCTGGGAGATCGAGCGTGTCCGCGCCTCGGCGGCGGTGACGGCCGGGGTGTACGCGGCCATCCCCGGCCTGCTCCGCGAGGGCCTGACCGAAGCCGCGTTCGCCGGCCTCGTGGAGGCCGAGGCGCGCCGTCTCGGCCACGAGGGCCACATCCGCATGCGCGCCTTCAACCAGGAGATGTTCTACGGGCAGCTCCTCACCGGCCCCAGCGGGACCGCCGGCAGCTACCTCGACACGCCGCTGGCCGGCACCGGCCTCAGTCCGGCCGTCGCGCAGGGCGTGAGCTTCCGCCGCATCGGGCGCGGCGAGCCTGTCGTCTTCGACTTCGTCTCTGTGCGCGAGGGGTACATCAGCGACTTCACGCGCATCTTCGCGCTCGGAGAGCTCCCGGCCACGCTGGTGCGCAGCTACGAGGTGGCGTGCGCCGTGCGCGACGACGTGGTGGCCCTGGCGCGCCCCGGCGTCACGTGCCGTACCCTGTACGAGGCCGCCCTCGAGCGCGTCGCGGCCGAGGGCCTCGCCGACGGGTTCATGGGCCACGGCGACGGGCAGGTGCGCTTCATCGGGCACGGGGTAGGCTTGGAGCTGGACGAGTCGCCCGTGCTCACGGGCAGCGACCTCAGGCTCGAGGAGGGCATGGTCTTCGCCCTCGAGCCCAAGTTCGTGGTGCCGGGGCTCGGCGCCGTCGGCACCGAGGACACCTGGCTCGTGCAGGGCGACGGGGCCGTTGCGCTCACCGTGGCCCCGGACGACATCGTCACCGTCGCCTGAGGCGGCGGACCGCGAGAGCAGCGGGGCGCCCCCCGCGGAGTCGAGGAGGAGCTGTGGAGCACCTGGCGCCGGACATCTGGACAGAACGTGTGGTGGCCCAGGGCTTCCCTACGGCCAGCGCCGTGATCCTCACCCCGTCGAAGGCGTTCGTCGTCGACACGCTCACCGGCCCGCGCGACGCCCAGCCGGTCCTCGGCCTCCTCCGCCAGAAGAGCCACGGGCAGCGGGTCGTCGTGGTCAACACGCACCACCACTGGGACCACGTGTACGGCAACGCCGCCTTCCACGAGGCGGACATCTACGCCCACCGCGCCTGCCCCCGTCTCATGGTCGCCCAGCGGAGCACCTCCGACGAGTCCGTCCCGCCGGAGCCGCCCGAGGGCGTGCCGCTCCCCTGCGTCCTGTTCGGCGACCGCATCACGTTCGACGCCGACCCCGAGACGGTGCACCTCATCCACGCCCCCGGGCACACGTCCGACTCGATCGTCGTCTACGCCGCGCGGGCCGGCATCCTCTTCGCCGGCGACGTGCTCGAGTGGCCCCTGCCGAGCTTCTGCGACCGCGAGGCCGCGGAGACCTGGGTACAGACGCTCCGCCACCTGAAGCAGCTGCCGGTCGACCTCGTCGTGCCGGCCCACGGGTCGCCCCGTCCCAAGGCGCTCATCGACGACAACGAGCGGTACATCGTCGCGCTGTACGAGGCCGTGGCCGAGGCCAAGCGCGAGGGGATGGGACGGAGCGAGCTGGACCTGCCGGCCGCGCGCTTCGTGCCCGAGGGCGCGCGTGTGGACCCCGTGTACGAGGCCGTGCACGCGGCCAACGTCACCCACGCCTGGGACGAGGTCTGACGGCCCCCGCCGCGCGGCCCCGCGGGGCGACCGCGGCGGCTTGACCGGAATCAAAGTGGACATTGTGGTCCACTTCGGGTACAAAGGGCCCATGAAGCTTTCCACCCAGGCCGACTACGCGGTCCGCGCCGTCTACGAGCTCGCCCGGCACGAGCCCGGCGCGGTCGTGCACACGTGCGACATCGCCCGCGCCCAGCGCATCCCGGCGGCGCGTCTCGTGAAAGTCGTACAAGACCTCGCCCGTGCCGGTCTCGTGCGCACGATCCGCGGCCAGCAGGGCGGCGTGATGCTCGCGCGGCCCGCCACCAGCATCACGGTGCGCGACGTCTACGAGGCTGTGGAGGGTCCCATCCTGCTTTGCCGTTGTCACCAGCGGGTAGAACCGTGCGGCGGTGATGCGTGCGACACGCACCAGTTCTGGAGTGGTGTCGAAGCGCTCCTCACCCAGGAGCTTCAGACAGTGACGATCGCGGCCCTGGCCGATCAGGGAGGCGCCCGCAGGGCGCCGGCTGCCGCCCTAGCACCTCGAGGAGGTGACAACGAATGACGACTGAACTCAAGGAGCAGGTCGAGCAGGCCCTCGGCGACATCCGCCCGGCCCTCCAGGCCGACGGTGGCGACATCGAGCTGGTCGACGTCCTGGACGACGGTGTCGTGCAGGTGCGCCTCCAGGGCGCCTGCGCCGGCTGCCCGATGTCCCAGCTCACGCTCACCAACGGCGTGGAGCGCCACCTGAAGAACGTGGTGCCGGGCGTGGAGCGCGTGGAGAACATCGGCTTCTGAGCCGAGCAGCGAGCAGTGGCGGCCCCGGTCGCTCACCAGATGGTGAGTGGCCGGGGCCGCGCCTTGTGCGAAGGAGACCGCGCGACCCCGGCAGGCGTATACTGTCATGTTACACACAGAATCGCGCGTAATCGCACACGCGCGCAGGACGTCGGGAGGTGAGCGGGCGATGGGGGGTGACACTCGGAGCCGCGCGGAGGAGTACCACGGCCGCAAGGCCGTCAAACAGACGACCGAGGCGGCCTACGAGGAGTTCGGCAGTGAGTCGACGCTCACGGCCGAGCGGGTGGACGCGGACCTGCGCGACCCCTCGCTCTTCATCAACCGCGAGCTCAGCATGCTCGACTTCTTCGAGCGCGTGGTGTTCGAGGCCCGCGACGCCAACAACCCGCTGCTCGAGCGCGTGAAGTTCGTCGGCATCGTCGGCTCGATCCTCGGCGAGTTCTTCATGGTCCGCATCGCCGGCCTGCGCCAGCAGGTCGAGGCGGGCGTGACCGAGGTCTCGGCCGACGGCTACTCGCCGCAGAAGCTGCTGCCGATCGTGCAGGAGCGCGCCGGCGGCATCATGCGCGAGGCGCGCCAGGTCTGGTCGGAGCTTCTGCCCGAGCTCGACGCCGCCGGCATCCACATCGTCGACTACGCGCGGCTGGACGCCAGCCAGCAGGCCGCGCTCGGCACCTACTACGAGGAGCAGATCTTCCCGGTGCTCACGCCGCTGGCGTTCGACCCCGGGCGGCCGTTCCCGCACATCTCCAACATGAGCCACAACCTCGCCGTGCTGGTCCGCGACCAGAACGGGGAAGAGCGGTTCGCGCGCGTCAAGGTGCCCGGCTCGCCGGTGCCGCGGCTCGTGCCCGTGCCGGCCCCGGCCGGCCACGTCACGGTGTCGCCCGACGGCGCCGAGGCCGAGCCCGAATACTGGTTCACGTGGCTCGAGCAGGTCATCGCCGCCAACCTACAGTCGCTCTTCCCGGGCATGGAGGTGCTGGAGTCGCACGACTTCCGCGTCACGCGCGACGCCGAGCTCGCCATCCAGGAGCTGGAGGCCGACGACCTGCTCGAGACCATCGAGAAGTTCGTGCGCCGCCGCCGCTTCGGCTCGGTCATCCGCGTCACGGTCGACGACAACATGCCCGAGCGCATCCGCGGCATCCTCAAGGAGAACCTCGAGCTCAGCGAACAGGACATCTACACGGTCAAGCCGCCGCTGGGCCTGAGCAGCCTGTGGGACCTGCAGCGCATCGACCGGCCCGAGCTCTCGTTCTCGCCGCTCGTCCAGGCCACGCCGGCGGCGCTCGACGGCGCCGAAGCCCCCGACATCTTCGCCGCCATCCGCCACCGCGACATCCTGCTGCACCACCCCTACGACTCGTTCGACCCCGTGGTCGACTTCGTCAGCACGGCCGCCGAGGACCCCGACGTGCTCGCCATCAAGACGACGCTCTACCGCGTCGGCCGCAACGCCCCCGTGGTCAACGCACTCATGGAGGCGGCGGCCAACGGCAAGCAGGTCGCCGCCCTCGTCGAGCTCAAGGCGCGCTTCGACGAAGAGAGCAACATCGGCTGGGCGAAGGCGCTCGAGCGCGAAGGAGTGCACGTCATCTACGGCCTCGTAGGCCTCAAGACCCACTCCAAGATCATGCTGGTCGTGCGCCGCGAGGGCGACCGCATCC
>CAIXSE010000221.1 GCA_903921965.1 uncultured Thermoleophilia bacterium
CGCCGTGCGCGACGAAGAGGGCCTGTGTCCCGAGTGCGCCGAGCTGATGGCGTACGCGCGGGTGCGGCTCGACAAGTGCCGCTACGGCGCCGACAAGCCGACCTGCGCGTCGTGCCCGACGCACTGCTACAAGCCCGCGATGCGCGAGCGCGTGCGCGAGGTCATGCGCTACAGCGGGCCGCGCATGATCAAGAAGCACCCTGTGCTGGCCGTCGCGCACCTGGTCGACGGCCGCCGCAAGCTGCCGGACGAGGCCTGAGCGGCGGAAGAGGGTCCGGCGGGCCGCGCACCGCGGGGAAGCCGCCCGGGCGTCGCTCGCCCGGGTCTCAGTCTCGCGGCTCCCGGCGCGTCGCCGTCCGGCGCACGACGTCGGATTCGGCCTCGCGCTGGACGGCCTCCAGTTCTCCGTGGCGGAGCTTGCCGTACCGGCGCCCGTGCAGGAAGTACGCCACGGCGCCCGTCGGGATGGGCAGCCAGTACGAGGCCAGGCGGTAGACGAGCGTGGCCAGCACGGCCTGCTCGGTGCCGATGCCGGCGAGGCCCAGCGTCCCGACCAGGCCGAGCTCGACGAACCCGAGCCCGCCCGGCGTGATCGGGATCATGCCGAGGAAAGCCGCGACCACGTAGGCGAGCAGCACCACGGAGGCGCGCGGCTCGGCGCCCACGGCGGCCAGCGCCAGCAGCAGCGCCGTGAGGTCGAGCAGCCAGTTGCCGGCGGCGTACAGCAGCGCCTTCCACCACCCGACGCCGAGCTCGCGGCGTACGAGGTCGCGCTCCTCCACCAGGCGCGCCGGCAGGCCGGTCAGCGGCGCCCGGCGCTTGAGGAGGCGGTTGCGGATCCTCTGGATCAGCGCGCCCAGCCCCTCGAGGGGGCGGTCGGCGAACAGCAGCACGGCGCCGCCGGCCAGCGCGAAGCAGCAGGCGATGACGGCCATGGAGCCGATGCGGAAGAGGCTGTGCTCCACGGGCGCGCCGGTGACCAGGATGCTGACGATGCTGATCACCGGCAGGCCCAGCAGGGTGGCCGTGGAGATGAGCGAGACGGCGGTGACGCTCGCCGCCGCGCGCGTGGTGGCCACGCCGGCCTGCCGCAGCATGTCGAACTGCATGGCGCCGCCCGCGGCGGCGCCACCCGGCACGATGCGGCTCACCGCGTTGCCCGCGAGCTGCGCGGTGGCGACCGGGAACCACGGCTTCGCGTCCAGCGCCAGGCGCAGCAGGCCCCAGATGCACATGAAGCTGAGCGCCTCGGCCGCGACGATGGGGAGCCCCCACAGGGGGTTGACCGTGGCGAGCGCCGGGCCGGCGGAGAACACCTGCGCGAGGCTGGGCCACACCACGTACAGGCCCACGGCCGTGACCCCGAGGATCACCACGCGCTTGATGATGGTGGTCCGGTTCCTGGCCTTGACGGCGCGGACCTGGGCCTGCGGCTGCTCGTCAGGAGGCACGGCCCCTCGCCCTGGTCAGAGCAGGTTGGACGCCAGCCGCATGAACTGGTTGCGGAAGCGGGCCACGCGGCCGACTGCGTCGAGCTCTTCCAGGGTCACCAGGTGACAGCTCTTCACGTCGTTCGCGAAGGCGTCGGCCACCTGCTGTGCGAACCCTTTGTCGAAGACCCAGGCCATGAGCTCCTTGTGAAGCTTGAGGCTGCGCTGGTCCATGTTCATGGTGCCGACGGCGGCGACCGTGCCGTCGACGACGATCGTCTTTGCGTGCAGGAAGCCGGCCTCGTACAGGTAGACCTTCGCGCCGGCGTGGAGCAGCTTCTTGTAGTAGGTCTGCGCGGCCCAGAAGGCGACCTTCTTGTCGGGGACACCGGTCATCATGAAGCGCACGTCCACGCCGCTGAGCGCGGCGTTGATCATCACGTCGTAGATGCTGTAGTCGGGGACGAAGTACGGCGACTGGATCCACACCGACTCCTCGGCCTGGCCGATGGCCACCATGTGGGCGCGGCGGGCCGCGCTCCAGGGGTCTTCGACCCCCTGCGCGGCCACTTCCACCAGGATGCCATTCTCGACCGCCTCCGGGTCCGGCGCCGGCATGTACTCGGGGCCGAACAGCTCCTCGTGGTCCTTGTGGCGCTCGTACCAGCGGGCCGCGTAGAGCTTCTCCAGCGCGGCCACGGCCTGGCCGGTCATGCGCAGGTGCGTGTCGCGCCACACGGCGAAGCGCTTGCCGCCGTCGATGTACTCCTGGCCCACGTTCATGCCGCCGGTGTAGCCGATCTCGCCGTCGATCACGACGATCTTGCGGTGGTTGCGGTAGTTCATGCGGAAGATGTCGGTGACGTCGGCGCGCACCTTGGCCCCGGCCGCGGCGAGCCGCTTGAGCTCGTGCTTCTTGAAGGTGATGCAGCCGAGCCAGTCGTACATGATGCGCACCTCGACGCCGGCCGCGAGGCGCTCGAGGAGCACGGCCGTGATCTTCGCGGTGAGCTCGTCCTGCTCCCATATGAAGTACTGCAGGTGGATGAAGCGCTGTGCGTTCGCCATGTCGTCGAGCAGGTGGGCGAACTTGGTGGCGCCGTCGTTGTACAGCTGGAGCGACGACGCCGGGAGCACGCGCGCCACGTTCTCGGCCGAGATGGCGCGCGAGATGGGCTCGGCGATGTCGTCCCCCCACTCCTCGTAGAAGCGGGCCGTGGCCTGCGCGTTGCGCTTGTAGACCGGCGCCATCTGCGCCACCTCGACGTCGTACAGGCGCTGGTACCAGCCCTTGCGCTGGGCGACGACCTTCCAGTCGCGGCCGAAGAAGACGTAGAAGACCAGGCCGATGACCGGTGCGAAGAGCAGGATGAAGAGCCAGGCGAGCGTGGTGGAGGGTTCGCGGTCGTCCATGATCAGCAGCACGACGACGAAGACCCAGTAGACGAGGACGATGAGATTGATGCTCGCCGGCAGCAGGTTCATCAGCGGGGACATGGCTGCACGCTATAGGAACGGGCGGAGCCTGTCATCTGGGCGGCGGGGGCGCCTGCCGCGGCGCCCGGCTTTGACGCAGGGGGGCGGAGCGGGTAGAACCGGCTGTAGCTGTGAAGCGCCGCAACGGCGGCGAGACGGGAGGAGCGTCGCATGAGTGAGGGCCAAGCGCACCTGTGCCTCGGGCTGTACGACGACATCGAGGTCGCCGAGAGGGACTACGAGAGCCTCAAGGTGCTGCACTCGTCGGGCCGCGTGGCCGCCTACGACGCGGCCGTCGTGTTCAAGGACAAGGACGGCAAGGTCGCCATCCAGGACCGCAGCAAGAAGACGGCCACGGCCACGTGGACCGGCGTGGGCGTGGGCGCGTTCGTCGGCCTGCTCTTCCCGCCGGCCATCGTCGCCACCACCCTCGTCGGCGGCGTCACCGGCGCGCTCGTGGGCAAGGCCCGCGCCGGCCTCTCCAAGGCCGAGGTCGAAGAGCTCGGACGCGCGCTCACCGACAACGAGGTCGCGCTGGTCGTGGTCGGCGACGCGGAGCTCCCCGACCGCCTCGAGCAGGTGCTGCCGAACGCGACCCACCGGCTGGCCCAGGAGGTCGACCTCGACCAGGACGACTTCGCGCGGGCGCTGCACGACGACGCCGAGAAAGCCTGAGCCACGGCGATGACGGCCGGCCGCCGCCGGGCAGGGGAGGTGAGCGAGTGACGTTCAGGGAACTGATGGACCTCGTCACGCGCGTCTTCGAGGCGCTGGGCGTGGCCGTGCTGGTGGTCGGCTTCGTGGCCGGCTTCGTGGTCGCGGCGCGCGACCTGCTGGGGGGGCGCCGCGAGGGCGTCTACCGCCGCATCCGCTCGTACTTCGGCAAGAGCATCCTCATGGGCCTGGAGATCCTCGTGGCCGCCGACCTGATCCGCACGGTGGCGGTCGACCCCACGTGGGAGAGCGCCGCGGGGCTCGGCCTCATCGTGCTCATCCGCACCTTCCTCAGCTTCTCGCTGGAGATCGAGATGGAGGGCATCGTCCCGTGGAAGCGCTGGCGCACGCTCGTGCCCGGGGGCACCCTGGCCGCCGCGATGACGCAGGGCGGCGAGGGTGCTAAGGACGCGGAGGCCGGCCGGTGAGGCGCCGGGGCGGCCGGGCGCCGGTGCTGGCCGGCCTGGTGCTGGTGGCGGCGCTGCTGCTCGCGGCCGCCGCCTGCGGCGGCTCGGCGACGGGCCCTTCCGCCTCGCCGTCGCCCGAAGGTCCCGGCGGCATGCCCACGTACACGCCGACGCCCACGGTGACGCCGGTGGTGGTGCCGTCCGTGTCGGCGGGCACCCTGCTGGACGCGGCGAAGGCCGGCGACCTCAAGGCGTTCCTGGCCGCCGTGGCCGCCGCCGGCCTGGACTCGGCCCTGAACCAGGACATCCCCTACACGATCCTCGCGCCCGACGACCAGGCCTTCAGGAGTCTCGGCCTCGAGCAGCTCGTCAAAGACATTCCTCGCATCAAGACGGTGATGGGGTATCACGTGATCCCCGCGGAGGACCTCAAGGCCGGCAGGATCGAGGATGGGGCCGAGTACCCCACGTACCTCGGCTACCCCGTGCGGTTCACCGTCAGGGACGGCGCGCTCATGGTGAACGACGCGAACGTGGTCAAGGTCGTCGAAGGACCCAGCTGGTCGATCTTCGTGATCGACAAGGTGCTGCAGCCGCCGCACTTCGCGACGCCGGAGGCGTCGGAGTCGGCGGCGCCTGTGCCGGCGCCCTGAGGCCGCGCTCAGCCCGCCGCGGGCTGTGAAGGGCCGGCGTCTCCCGGCGCGGGCGCCGGGGCGTCCGGATCGGCCGCCGCGTAGGCCGCCTCGAGCTGCTGCTCCTTGTCCTTGCGGGGGAAGGCGAGCAGCACGACCACGAGGCCGCCGGCGGCCACGGCCACTGCCGTGGCGATGGCCAGGTGCGAGCCCTGCGTGAAGGCCTCGGCGGCGGCGTCCATGAGCTTGGTCGCGTCGGCCTGCGGCAGGCTCTTCGCGACATCCGCGGCGCCGCCGAACGAGCCCGCGATCTCCGCCGCCGCCTGCTCGCCCAGCGCCTGCATCTTGTCCTGCGGCACGCTCGTGAACGCCTCGGCGAAGTACTGCGAGTAGCGCAGCGTGAGCAGGGCGCCGAGCACGCTCTGCATGATGGCGCCGCCCAGGTCGCGCTGCAGGTCGGTGGTCGCCGAGCCCATCCCGGCGCGGCGCTCGGGCACCGCGCTCATGATGCTGCGCGTCGCCGGCGGGCCCGCCAGCCCGACGCCGGCGCCGATGAACGCGTACGCGAGTCCCACCGCCAGGTAGCCGATGCCCTCGTGCCACGCCAGCATCGTCACGAACCCCGCGATGACGAACAGGAACCCGAGGACCAGGGTCGGGCGCCCGCCGCGCCGCTGCATGAGGCGTGCCGCGACCGGCGCCAGCAGCACCATCATCACCGGCGCCGGCAGGATCGCGGCCCCGGCCTGGAACGAGTCCATGCCCAGCACGTCCTGCAGGAACTGCTGCCCGATGAAGAGCGAGCCCATCAGGGCGCCGAAGACGACGATGCCGGCCACGGCCGCGACCCAGAACAGCCGTCGCGCGGCCACGTGCAGGTCGAACAGCGGGTTGTGGGCGCGGCGCTGCCGCCAGAAGAAGGTCACCCCGCTCGCGACGGCGATCGCCGCCATGGCGATGGTCAGGGCGTTGCGCCCCGGTGTCGGCGCCAGGTTGATCGCGATGATGAGCGTCCCGACGAACACCACCGAGACGAGGCCGCCGAAGTTGTCCACGGGGTCGGATGACTCACCGGCGTGCCTGGGGATCAGGAGGAAGGCGAGCACGAGCGCCAGCGCGGCCAGCGGGATGGTGACCGCGAACACCGAGCCCCACCAGAAGTGCCGCAGCAGGAAACCGCTGATGAGGGGCCCGATCGCCGCCGCACCACCGCCGCAGCCGGACCACAGGGCGATGCCCCGGGTACGCGCCGTGCCCTCGAGCAGTGCGGTGACCAGCGAGAGGGTGGTGGGGAAGGCCATGCCGGCCGCCAGGCCTCCGAGGATGCGCGCGAGGATGAGCACGTCGACGTTGCCCGACCAGGCGGCCATGGCCGCGGCGGGGATCGAGAGGGCGAGCCCCAGGAGCAGCATGAGCTTGCGCCCGTGGCGGTCGGCGAGGGCGCCGAGGTAGAGCACCGAGGTGGCCAGGCCGAGCGTGAAGCCGACCGCCACGAGGTCGAGTTGCGTCTGTGTGGCGCCGAGGTCGCGGTCGATGGTCGGCAGCGCGACGTTGGCGACCGACAGGTTGAGGTTGGCGACGGTGGCGCCGAGGATGAGCGTGGCGAGCACGAGCCCGCCTCTCGGCGTGCTCCTGGTGCCGGTGCCGGGCATCTGCGCCGTGCCTCCTTCGGGTGGACGTCTGCTGATCCGGGGGCCGCCGCCTCGTGACCGCGGCGTGCTCCCAAAGTAAAGTCGGCCGGACGCGGCACCGACATGAGGGCAGACGAGATCTCGGTGCGGGCGTGGCGGCGGCGGGAAGCGCCGCCGGCGGCCGCGGAGGGAGGACGGGACGGGCGTGGACGACGACAACGCAGGACGGGGCGAGGCGGTGGAACGGCGGTTCGCCGACGCCCTCGTCAAGGCGCGCGCCGACTGGGCCGCCGCCGACCCGGCGGCGTGCGCGGCGCGCGCCGGGTGCACCTTCGCGGCGGACGGCGTGCGCGTACCGTTCTTCGGCGTCCCGCACCTGGTCACGCACCCGGGCGGCGAGGTCACGGCGGCGTCCGGCTCCGCGGCTCGCGACGGCGCCGCCGCGGACCAGGCGGCAGCGGCCGAGTACGGCCCGGCGCACGTGGCCGTCAGGGTGCTGCTCCTGCACTACCTGCTGACGGCTTCGGGCGCTCCGCCGGCCGGCGCCTGGGCCGCGTACCGCGAGCTGCCCGGCGGGCTGTTCTACGCGGCCTCGTTCGCGGCCCGCGCCGAGGCGCCGCTGGCGCGGGCCTTCGGGGCCGACGCGTCCGGTCTCGACGCGTTCAGGGCGGCCGCGCGCCGGGCCGGCGGCGAGGAGCTCGACCTCGGGGACGCGTCGTACGCGTTCGCGGCGCTGCCGCGGGTGAGGGTCGCCGTGCTGGTGTGGCAGGGCGACGACGAGCTGCCGGGCGACGCCCGCGTGCTCTTCGACGCCGGCGCCGAGGACTACCTGCCGCCGGAGGACCTTGCCGGGCTCGGCGGCCAGCTCTCCCGCCGTCTTGCCGCGGGCTGACGGGCGGCCGGTGGCGCCGTCACGAGCACCCGGCGCGGGCGGCGTGGACCTGCGCATGCCCGTGCTCACCCTCGTCCTGCTCGGGACGATGGCCGGCCTGAAGAACACCGACTCGTCGCTGGGCAGCATCACGCTGCCCGACGCCGCCGAGGCCTTCCACCTGTCGGCCGGCATGCAGGCGTTCGCGGCGAGCGTGCCGACGCTGGCGCTCGCCGCCTCGGCGCTGCCGTTCGGGGCGCTGAGCGACCGCCTCGGGCGCCGCCGGATCCTCACCATCTCCCTCTGCGTGCTCATCGCCGGGGAGCTGCTCTCGACGGTGGCGCCGGGCTCCGCGCTCTTCGTGCTCGGCCGGGCGGTGACCGGCATCGGCCTCGGCGGCGTGTTCGGTGCCTCCTTCGCTTTCGTGCCGCGCATCGCCCCCGGTGCCCTGACACCGGGGGCCCTCGGCATCTGGAACGCGACCATGATGCCGATGGCGCTGCTCCTGCAGCTGCTCGGCAGCCTGCTCGCCGAGGCCGACTGGCGGCTCGCCTACCTCACCCTGCCGCTCGTCGCCGTCCCGCTCCTCGTCGTGTCACGCCTCCGCCTTCCGGAGACCGGGCGCGAGGCGCGTCCTGCCAATCCTCCGGCGCTGGTCGCCATCGCCGCCGCGATCGTCGTCTTCCTGTCGGGCATCAGCCAGCTCGCGAACGATGCCTCCTCCACCGGCGCGTGGGCCACCATGGCCGCCGGGATCGCCCTGTTCGGCGCCTGGGTCGTGCTCGAGAAGCGGTCCGCCCATCCCACGTTCCCGGTGAGCCTGCTCGCGCAGCCGGTGTTCATCGGCGCCGTGATCGCCGGCATGCTCTTCAACGTCGCCCTCGGCCTGCTGACCCTGCAGCTCGCCAACTTCTGGGAGTATCTCTTCGGCTACCAGGCAGTGGTCGTCACGGTGGGGCTGCTGCCGGTGACGGTGGTCGCCGGCGCCGGCTCGTACGCAGCCGGGAAGCTCCTGGCGCGCGGCGCCAGACCGGGCGTGCTCATGCCGGTGGGCCTCGTGGTGTGCGCCGCCGGGTTCTTCAGCCTGCTGCCCGCCTCGGCAAGCAGTCCGTACGCCGTCTTCCTCCCGGCGTTGCTGCTCGTCCCGGCCGGCATCGCCCTGGTCACGGTGCCCCAGTCGCAGGTGTTCGTGGCGCAGGCGCCGCCGGGCTACATGGGCGCCGTCACCGCCTCGCGGATCACCTTCGGCCAGCTCGGCTTCAGCATCGGCATCGCCCTCAGCGTGGCGCTCATCTCCATCGGCGCGAACCTGGACTTCCCGCGCCTGCTGCAGGACGCGGGGGTGGACCCTGCACGCGCCGGCACCGCCCTCACCGACGTGCAGCAGTACGCCGCGCTCAGGGACGGCAAGGAGGTGGCGGCCGCGCGCGCCGTGGTGACCGCCTCGGCCGGCGCGTACGTGGCCGGCTTCCGTCTGGCCATGCTCGGCTTCGGCTCGGCGTGTGTGGCCGGCGCGGTCGCCGTGTGGCTGCTCTTCAGGCCGCGGCGTCGGGCGGACCGGCCGCGCGGGCAGCAGTCAGCCCGCGCAGGGTGACGACCGCCAGGGCGCCGATGATGAGCGCCATGCCAGCCGCCTCCCAGGCGTCCGGCCGCTCGCCGAGCTGCAGCCAGGCGGCGAGCACGCCGATGACCGGCGTCGCCAGGGTGCCCAGCCCGGCCGCCCCGGCCGGGAGGGTGCGCAGCCCGTAGAGCCACAGCAGCCAGGCCACTGCGTTGCCGAGCACGACGTTGTAGGCGAGCGTGAGCAAGAAGACGCCGGTCCACTCCGGGCCGGACTGGGGCAGCAGCAGGGCCAGGGCCACGAGTGGCAGCGAGCCGAACAGCATCTGCCACGTGGTCAGCGAGAGCAGGTCCACGTGGCGCCGCGCCTGCAGGCGTTTCACGACGACGGCGCTGGCCGCCCAGCACACCGCGCCGCACACGGCGAGCACGCTGCTCAGCGTGCCGTGCAGCTGCCAGGGGCTGAGCACCAGGAGCAGGCCGGCGAGGGCCATGGCGACGGCCAG
>CAIXSE010000222.1 GCA_903921965.1 uncultured Thermoleophilia bacterium
CCCGGCGACGACGCCGACGAGCTCATGCCGTACCTCGGCCTCGCCGAGCAGCTCGGCAAGCTCATCGTGCAGATCGCCGACGGCCCGGTCGACACCTTCGAGGTGGCCTACGGCGGCGGCATCGCACGGTACGACACCAAGATCCTCACCCTCGGCGTGCTGCAGGGCATCCTCGCCGACAAGGTCGACGGTCCCGTGAACTTCGTCAACGTGCAGGGCATCGCCGACGAGCGCGGCATCACCGCCAAGGAGAGCAAGCAGCCGGCGGCCGTGGACTTCCTCAACCTCATCACGGTGACGACCTACGACAAGGAGGGCGAGCTCTCCGTGTCGGGGACCACGCTCGGCCCGAAGCACAAGCCGCGCCTCGTCAAGGCGTACCGCCAGGACGTGGACATCGAGCCGGCGCAGCACATGGTGTTCCTGCGCTACGCCGACGTGCCCGGCATGATCGGCAAGATCGGCACCAAGATGGGCGAGTTCGGCATCAACATCGCGCAGATGGCCGTGGGTCGCGAGGTCAAGGACCAGAAGGCCGTGATGGCGGTCACCCTCGACGAGCGCCTCACGGCGGAGCAGCTCGAGGAGCTCGTCGCCAGCTGTGGCCTGACCGATGGGCGCCGCGTCGAGCTCTGAGCGCGGCGCGCGAGTGCATCCCGGCCGGGGGCCGGCCGCCCGCGAGGGTGGCCGGCCCCCGGCCTTCTCAGTGCTGGATGACCACCCGGAGCCGGGCCGTCCGCGATACGCCCTCGGCGTGGTCCCTGTTGGGCGGGGTGACCGCCCGGACCAGGTAGGTCGCCGTGCGCAGCGGGAGCTTCCAGGTGGTCTCGTACGCGGACGCGCCGTTCAGCCGCCCCGTCGCGAGGGTGCGCCAGGCCGTCCCCTGCTGGCGCTGCACGATCACCCGGCCGCCGGGGTCCGCCGGGTCCACCTCGCCGGAGAAGACGGCGACGTAGCCCGAGCCGGCGGGACGCGTGCCCAGGGCCAGGCTCACCTTGGGCGCAACGCTCACCGTGACCGGCGCACTCGCGACCTCCGCGCCGCCGGGCGTGCGGGCGGTCGCCGTCCACGCCGCATTGGCGGAGGGCTTGAGCGCCGCCTGGTAGAAGCCGTCGGCGCCGGTGCCGGCAGTCGCGACCGGCGCGCCGGTGCCGGGCGAGAGCCGCACGTCGGCGCCGCTGGCCGGCGTGCCGTCCACGGTGAAGTACCCGGACACGGCGAGCGTCTCGCCGTAGGTCAGGGTGGTGGCGCGAGGCCGGAGCGTGAGCGCGCTGCCGGGTTCGGCCAGCCGCCACAGCCGGGCGGAGGCTCCCTGGCCGAGCGCGTACACGCCGCCCGACCCGTCGCCGTCCAGCCCGCCGATGCCGGTGGCGGGCGGGCTCAGGGCTGGCGCCGTCCAGGAGCCGAGCCACGTCACCTCGGCCACGCCGCCGGCGCCGCCGCCGGAGAACGCGATCGCGAGATCGCCTGACCTGTCGGAGCTGAGCGCGTCGACCTGCAGGCCGGGGCGGCCGGCGTCGAACGTGCTCGCCGCCGGATCGCCGCCGGCTCCGCTCGCCGGCACGTGCGCCGCCGTCAGCTTCGTCCCGGTGGCGGAGGCGACGTAGACGCCGTCCGCCCCGTCCCCGGTCGCCTCGGCTCCGGCAGGCGCCCGGACGGCGGCGGGCCGCAGCCAAACGAGGCTGCCGGACACGTTGAAGCGCTGGACGAGCACGGAGCCGCCCTCTCGCCACGCCATCCACGCGCCGGACCCGGAGCCCACGGCGAGCGGCGTCTGCTCAGCGGCCGAGGGTGGACCGGCGAGGGGGTTGTACGGCGTGGCCGGCTTCGCCCAGTCGGGGCGGAGGTCGGGGGCGTAGCGCTGCAGGGCGACGCCGCCACGGCCCGGCCCCGAGAGGAGCGCGAAGAGGTGGCCCTCGCCGTCGGCCGCCACGCGGGCCACCGTGCCGCCGGTCACCGCGGCGCCCGGGTCTGGTGCGGCGAGCCTGCCGCCTGCGTCGATGTGGGTGAGGAGCGAGTCGCCGGTCGCGGACGTGGGGGTCACCGCGAGGACCAGGTAGGCTCCCCCGCGGCCGTCGGACTGGAGCAGCACCGGGACGGCCGTCGCTCCGGCGCCGCGCAGCGCGGCCACTGCGGCGTCGGTGCAGGCGACGACGGGCCCGAACACGGCGGTCCCGCCCGCGCTGCGGCTCGCGACGGACACCGTGCCGCCTGCTTTCCAGGCCACGACGACGTCGCTGCCCCTGCCCGGGGCCGCCAGCCAGTCGGTGAGCCCCTTGATGCCGCCGGCGAGCACGGCCGGCTCCGCCGTCGCCGGCCGGCCGGCCGCGTCGAAGTGGGTGGCCACGATGGCGGCGGAGCCGTCGCCGGGCTGCGTGGCCCAGACGGAGGATGCGCCGTCGCCGGCCACGAGGCGCGCCGCCGAGGTCACGGGCTGGGACCACAGGGGCGCGAGGCCGCCGGCCGCCGCCGGCCCGGCCGTCGCCAGCACCGCCAGCAAGACACCGGCGATGACGGTGCTGAGACGTCGTGCGGTCATGGTAGTACCCCCTCCGTCGAGCTTCCGGGAAGGTCATACCCGTCCGGCGCGCTTTCCTCGCCCACGCCGGACTGCTTCGTGATCCAGCGCTCCCCGCGTTCCTCGGCGAGCCGGCACGAACCGTAGGCGGTCTCGGTCGCCGCGAGGACGGCGTCCTCGCCGAGGGTCTCCAGCATGCCGGTGCGCTCGAGCTGCTCGCGCATCTCGGGGCCGACACCTGCCAGGTACAGTCTGCCGCCGCCGGCCGCGAGCGCGGCGGCGTACTCGCGCAGGAGCACGAGCGAGGCGCTGTGCAGCGTCCCGCGGCCGCGCAGGCGCAGCACGACGACGGCGCGGCGCGCCCCCGAGGCGTCGGGCAGCAGCTCCTTCACCTTGGGTCCGGCGGCGAAGAAGAGGCTGCCGTAGATGTCCAGGACGGTCACCGAGCCGTTCTCGAGGACCCTGGGCGGCTCGCCCTCGCGGCAGCGGCCCTGCTCGTCGATGTCGAGCGCCACGACGGTGATGTCGACCGACGACAGGTACAGGTACTTGAGCACGGCGATCGCCGCCCCGGCCACCACCGCGTACTGCAGCGGGACGACGAGCACCAGCACGAAGGTGATCGCCATGA
>CAIXSE010000223.1 GCA_903921965.1 uncultured Thermoleophilia bacterium
GCCGACAAGCGCATCTTCCCGGCCATCGACATCGAGACCACCGGCACGCGCAAGGAGGAGCTGCTCATGGAGCCCGCCGAGGCGGCCGCCGTGTGGAAGCTCCGCGGCGTGCTGCACAGCCTCGACCCGGCGGCCGCCATCGAGCTGCTCATCAAGAAGGTCCGCGAGACCAAGAGCAACGCCGAGTTCCTGGCCGCGCTGCAGAAGAACTCGCGGTAAGCACGGCGTGAAGCGGACGGGCGCAGGCCGAGGCCGGCGGTGACGCAGGCGTCCGGCGGCGCGTACCGCGTGCCGTTCGTCAAGGCGTCCGCCTGCGGCAACGACTTCCTGCTGGTCGAGGAGCGCTTCGCCCCGGTCGATCTGGCCGAGTTCACGCGCCGCGCCTGCGACCGCCACGAGGGCGTCGGCGCCGACGGCGTGGAGTGGCTCTCCGAGGACGACGAGGCCGACATCCGGGCGCGGCTCCTGAACGCCGACGGCTCCCCCGCCGAGATCTCCGGCAACGGCACGCGCTGCGTCGCCGCCCTGCTTGCGTCGGCGCACGAGGAGCACACGACCTTCTCGGTGCGCACCGGCGCCGGCATCCGCATCTGCGAGCTCATCTCGCGCCGCGACCCGGAGTTCGAGCTCGACGTCGACATGTGGGCGCCGCTGGTCGGCGAGCCGGAGAAGCTGCAGCTGTCGGTCGGGTCGGTCACCGGCCGCGCCGTCTCGGTCGGCAATCCTCACTTCGTGGTGCTCGTCGACCGCTTCGAGCGCGGCTGGCAGGCGATGGCCGCGGAGATCGAGACGCACCCGCGGTTCGCCGAGCGCACCAACGTGGAGCTCGTGCGCGTGGTGTCCGAGGCGGAGGTCGAGGCGCGCTTCTACGAGCGGGGCGCCGGCGAGACGCTCTCGTCCGGCACCGGCTCGGTGGCGGCGGCCGTGGCGGCGGTGTGCGCCGGCCGCGCGCGCTCGCCGGTGCGCGTGGTCGCGCCGGGCGGCGCCCAGACGGTGGTGTGGGACGGCGCGGTGATGCTGCGCGGCACCGCGCGGCTGGTCTGCGCCGGGTCGTTCTACTTCTGACGCGGCGCGACCGCATCGGCGCCGGGCAGGTTGCGCGGCCGGCGCCGGACCTCTCCGCAAGTCATCCATGAAAATCAGACGGTAGATGAAGGATTTTCATGGTAGAATCCCGCCATGATCGCCCGGGACAGCATCCTCTCCGCTCTTCGGGTGGCCCTGGACCGCAGCCCGGTCGTCGTGCTCTCGGGTCCGAGGCAGTGCGGCAAGACGACCCTTGCCCGTCAGCTGCTCTCGCCGGATTCGCTCAACTACTTCGATCTCGAGGATCCCACCAGCATCGCGCGCCTCGGTGAGCCGATGACCGCGCTCGGACCGCTTCGAGGTCTCGTCGTCATCGACGAAGTCCAGCGCCGCCCGGATCTCTTCCCGGTGCTGCGGGTCCTCGCCGACAGACGGCCGCTGCCGGCTCGCGTTCTGATCCTCGGCAGTGCCTCGGGCGATCTCCTGCACCAGACATCCGAGAGCCTTGCCGGACGCGTCGAGCGCCTCATCATCGGAGGGTTCTGCCTTGATGAGGTCGGGACAGCGGCGCTTGACGAGCTGTGGCGGCGCGGCGGCTTCCCGCTCTCGTTCCTTGCGGCCACCGAGGCCGACAGCGTCGCCTGGCGAGAGCAGTTCATCCAGACGCTGCTGGAGCGGGACCTCCCGCAGTGGGGGGTGCGCGTGCCGGCCGTGGCGCTTCGCCGCTTCTGGACTATCGTCGCGCACTACCACGGGCAGATGTGGCGATCGGCAGACCCCGCGCGATCCCTTGGGGTGAGTGAGGCGACGGTGCGGCGCTACCTTGACCTGTTGACGGACGCGTTCATGGTGCGCCAGCTGCTGCCGTGGCACGCGAATCTACGCAAACGGCAGGTGAAATCCCCAAAGGTGTACGTCCGCGACAGCGGCCTGCTCCACCGGCTGCTGGGTGTCTCATCGGCGAAGGACCTGCTGGGTCATCCCAAGATGGGCGCCTCGTGGGAGGGCTTCGTCATCGAACAGGCCCTGGTGAGCGAGCGACACGACGAAGCGTTCTTCTGGGCGACGCACCAAGGGGCGGAGATGGACCTCGTCCTGCGCAGGAACGACGAGCTCTACGGGGTGGAGTGCAAGCGCGCCGACGCGCCGGCGGTGACGAGATCCATCAGGATCGCGATGGCGGATCTGGGCTTGAAGCGGGTGGCGGTCGTCTATCCCGGAGATCGCCGCTATCCACTCGCTGAGGGCGTCGAGGCAGTGCCGGCGGGCCAACTGGCGAGGCCGGGGCGGTTGTTCCTGGAGGACTGACCGCCGCAGGTGGCTCAACGTGCGCTGCAGCGCAGCGTCACCGCACACTGAGCGGCGCCGGCCTGGCCACCGGCGCGCGGCCGCTCACGCGAGGGGCCGGCCGCCGATGCCGTTCACGCCGAGCGCCACGAGGCGCTCGACCAGCTCGGGCCGGTCGATGCCCTGCACGTTGCAGCCCGCGCGCAGTGCCATCGCGGCCCCGACCCCGGCCGCCTGCCCCATGAGCATGCACTGGGGCATGCCGCGGCCGGTGGCGTAGGCCGCGAGGTCCACGGAGCGGGCGCGTCCGGCGAAGAGCAGGTTGCGGACGGCGCGAGGCACCAGGCTGCGGAACGGGATCGTGTAGTAGTCGCCGGGCGGCAGTGCGGCCTCGTGCGAGTAGACCGCGTCGTCGTCGTCGCGGAACACCTCGTCCAGCGGGCTGTCGCAGGCGACGACGCCGTCGGGGAACTTCGTCGCGCGGGCGACGTCCTCGCGCGTCAGCGTGTACATGCCCTCGGGCCGGCGGCCCTCGCGCACGCCCACCACCGGCCCGATGCGCGAGACGTAGGCGTGCTCGAAGCCGGGCAGCTCGTCGCGGCAGAACGAAGCCAGGGCGAGCACCTGGCGCCGCGCCCGCAGCGTGGCGGCGTTGACGCTGCGTGCGTCCGTTCCTTCGACACCGGTGACCGTGACGGTGTTGAAGTAGACCGAGCCTTCGCGGAGCCCTTTCAGCAGGTAGATCTGCCGCAGCGTGCCGGGAAGCCTGCCCGCGGCGATCCCCGCTTCCGCGTAGCGCGTGAAGTAGGGGTCGGCGGCGTCGGCGAAGGCCTGCGCCCAGTCCACGTTCTCCATGAAGAAGCTCAGCGTGGCGCCCATGGTGCGGCCGCGGGCGTCGCCGGTGGCCGCAGGCACGCCGGCGCGAGCCGCGACGTCGCCGTTGCCGGTGCAGTCGACGTACACGCCGGCGGCGAAGCGCTCGCTGCCCTGCTGGGAGACAACGTCGACGTGGCGGACCCGGCCGTCTTCGACGGCGACGTCCGCCGGCAGGTGGTTGAGCAGCAGCTCGACGCCGGCGCCGGCCAGCAGCTCGTGGAGCTCGGCGATCATGAGGTCGTGGTCGTAGACGACCTCGTCGCCGAAGTTGGCGAGGTCGCAGGGCCGGCGCTCGGCGGCCGGCGGGTCGTAGGCCAGCAGCCGGCCGACGAGCTCCTCGAAGAACCCGCCGACGCTCACGCCGCACGGGTAGCCGCTGCCGAGCATCATGCCGGGACAGCTGGAGATGACGCCGCCGATGACGTTCTGCAGCTCGACCAGGCGCACCGAACAGCCCTCGCGCGCCGCCGCCACCGCGGCGGCGATGCCGGCAGGGCCGGCGCCGAAGACGAGGACGTCGCCGTGCCTCACGGCATCCCCCAGAGCTGCTCGATGCCGGCCGCGAAGGCCGCCGGCCGGCGCGGGTCGCTGCAGGGCAGCCCCGTGAGCATGCTGCGGTCGCCGGTGGCGGCGACGATCTCGCCGGCGCCGGCGCCGTGGAACAGCACGGCCTCGACGGCCTGCAGACACCTCAGCGCCCAGGCCGCGGCGGCTTCCATGAGTTCGGTGAAGGTCTCCCGGCGTGGTTCCTGCGGGATCCAGGGGTTGTACCAGGTGCGGCGGCCGGCCAGCAGCCCGGCGGCCGTGGGGTGCGGCCCGCACGGGTAGATGACGACGCGGTTGGTGCCGTCGGGGTCGACGAGCGGGCCGAGCGCGAGCACCGCCCGCGAGAACGCCGTGCGCCGGTCGCTCATGTTGCCGTACATGAACGCCATGTCGCGGAACGCGGCGCGCCCCTCTGCCGCGGTGAACCGCATCCCGTACACCTCGTCCACGACGCGCTCCCAGGCGGCGGACACGGCATCCGCCTGGTCCGGCGGCATCTTCAGCAGCCGCTGCCGCCGGACCCAGCCCTGGTCGTGTGAGCGGCGCCGGGCGAGCGTGACGTCGATGGACGCCTCGAGCACGCCGTGGCGGCGGCGGGCGGGAGCCGTGGCGGCATCGTCGCCGGTCCGCTCGACGTCGCCGGTCCAGTACTGGATCCACGGGTGCGCGCTCGCGTCCAGGCAGAGGTGGCCGGCGTAGCCGCAGGCGAACGCGGCCACGGTGTCGCGCTCGGGTGGAGGCGCCGCGGCGGCCGCGGCGACGAGCGCGGCGACCGTCTCGCCGGTCTTGTGCCGGTGCGTGACGGCGGCGACGTCGGCGCGGCTCGCGCGGCCCGGCCAGACGCCGGCGTAGAAGAGGAAGTCCGGGCCCTGGGCGCCGACCTTGAAGGCGTCGTGCCGGACGGCGAGCAGGCGCGCCAGGGGGCCTTCGGCCAGGCGCGCCCTGGCGGCCTCCGCGACCTCGTAGTGGGCGAGCATGTCGGGCATCGTCGGCCCCATCCTACCGCCCGCCGCGGGCCGCTGCGCCCGCGCGGCGGCGGCCGGCCCGCGAGCCCGCTACTCCCCGAGGATGTCGTAGTACACGCGCTTCAGCACGTTGTACGTCACGCCGTCGGCGCGGAGGCGCTTGAACACGAACTTCCCGTCCAGCACGAAGTCGTCGTTGTACGCGGCGAACGCCGTGGCCCGGGTGACCTGCCGGTAGTCGTCGAGGTTGAGGCTCTCGTAGTACCGCGTCGAGGCCACCGCATAGCCGGTGACGTTGGCGTCGTCGGAGTCCCTGCTGAGCGTGAACGTGTACCTGCTCTTCTGCCCGTTCGGCAGGGTGACCGTGTGGGGGAGCTTCTTGGCGTTGATGGGCTCGCCGCTCACGGTCGAGGCGCTCGCGGCCGCGGCCGTCGTCAGGAGGAGTACCGCCGCCAGTGCGAAGAGGAGAACTGCGCGCATCTCGGAACCCCCGATCCTCGGAAGATGGGCGGGACGTGCGAAGCCGGCGCCGGCCGGACCCGGCGTGAGGCCCCACGGCGCCAGTGTACTCCGGGAAACGGCGGGAGGGGACGTGCTGCGAGTCCGGCCCCTCCGCGGGCGGCGTCTGTCGTCGGGGACGATATGACCGGCAGAGCCCGCCGTGGTATCATGCCGTTTCGGCCCGTCCGCGGGTCGCGCGCGTTCGCGTCAACACACCGGGTCTCATCCCCAGAAGGGAACCGTCAGCATGAAGAAAGACATCCATCCGAACTACGAAGAGGCGACCGTGCACTGCTCGTGCGGCAACACGTTCACCACACGCAGCACCAAGAAGGAGCTGCACGTCGAGCTCTGCTCGCAGTGCCATCCCTTCTACACCGGCAAGCAGAAGCTGGTGGACTCCGGCGGCCGCGTCGACCGCTTCAAGAAACGCATGGAGAAGAAGGTCGAGCCTGTCGCCAAGGCCGCGAAGGCCAAGGAAGAGCCCAAGGCCGAGCCGGTCGCCGTCGCCGTCGAGGCTGTGCCGGCCGAGGCCGACACGACCGAATCCGCCGAGGCCTGACCCGAGGGCCGACGTGAGCGCCCAGCTCCGCGTCTCGCTCCTGCAGCACACGCCGGACCCGGACCGCGCCGTCGCGGTCGCGGGCCGACTCTGCTACGCCCCGGTGTCGGCGGCCGATCTGGCCTGCGAGATGTCCGACGAGGACGTCGCCAAGCTCGTCCGCATCCTCGTCCGCAGCGGCCACCACTCGGCGCTCGAGCACGCCTCGTTCAGCTTCGCCGTCGACGGCGTCTCGCGGGCGCTCACGCACCAGCTCGTGCGGCACCGCGTGGCAAGTTACAACCAGCAGTCGCAACGCTACGTGAACTTCGGGGCGGGCGACAGTTTCATCGTTCCGCCCAGCATCGCCGGCAACGCCGAGGCCGAGCAGGTGTTCCTCGGCGCCATGGAGCACGCGCGCGTCGCCTACGACAGGCTCGTGGAGCTCGGCCTCGCCGAGGGCCGCACGCGCGAGAGCGTGCAGGAAGACGCGCGCTTCGTGCTGCCCAACGCGGCCGAGACCAAGATCGTCGTCACCATGAACGCGCGCGAGCTGCGTCACTTCTTCCACGTGCGCTGCTGCAACCGCGCGCAGTGGGAGATCCGCGCCCTCGCCTGGGAGATGCGCCGCATGGTCAAGGAGCTGGCGCCGAACCTGTTCGAGCACAGCGGCCCCGGCTGTCTCTACGGCGACTGCCCGGAGGGCAAGATGACGTGCGGCAAGCCGTACAAGGCCGCCGACGTGGACGGGCCGGCGGCCGCAGGCACTGCCGGCGACGCGCGCCCGGACGCGCGCGGCTAGCCGTGCCCCGCGCGGCCACTTCCGCATGACGCTCCGCCTCATCCACATCGCCCTGGCCCTGTTCGTCCAGGCCGCCCTCGGCGCGCGCCGCGCGCAGGTCGGCGGCCAAGCCGTCATCGAGGGCGTCATGATGCGCGGCGTGAGCTTCTGGTCGCTCGCCGTGCGCCGCCCCGACGACACCATCGGCGTGCACGACTATCCACTCACCAGCTGGATGGTCCGTTACCCGGTCCTCAAGACGCCCGTCATCCGCGGCGTCGTGGCCCTCGTCGAGTCGCTCGTCATCGGTATCAAGGCGCTCACGCAGTCGGCCAACGAGTCCATGGGCATGCCCGAAGAAGAGGTCGCCCCGCTCGGCAAGAAGGAGATCGGCTTCACGCTCGTCATCGCCCTCGCCTTCGCCATCGGCCTGTTCTTCGTCGCGCCGCTCCTGCTCACCGGCCTCTTCCGCGGCTGGCTCGGCACCGGTTTCGCCTTCTGGCTCATCGAGGGCTGCGTGCGCGTCGGCATCTTCCTCGCCTACATCGTCGTCATCAGCCAGTTCCGCGACCTGCGCCGCGTGTTCGAGTACCACGGCGCCGAGCACATGAGCATCCACGCGCTGGAGCACGGCGAGGAGCTCACCCCCGAGAACGTCGAGAAGTACAAGACCCTGCACCTGCGCTGCGGCACGTCGTTCCTGCTCATCGTGATGGTGGTCAGCATCTTCGTGTTCGCCATCGTCAAGTGGCCGGCCTGGTACTGGCTCATCCTCAGCCGCGTCATCCTCGTCCCGCTCATCGCCGGCATCAGCTACGAGATCATCAAGTTCGCCGGCAGGCACGAGAACAACCCGGTGGTGCGCGTCATCATGGCGCCCGGTCTGGCGCTGCAGTGGATGACCACCAAGCACCCCGACCGCGGCCAGGTCGAGGTCGCCATCGCCGCCCTCGACCGCATCA
>CAIXSE010000224.1 GCA_903921965.1 uncultured Thermoleophilia bacterium
CATCGCGTACCCGTAGGCGCCGGTGCTCGGCGTCACGAGGATGTCGCCCGGCTCGGGCGGCGCGATGTGGATGTCGCGGATGAGCACGTCGCCGGACTCGCAGTGCTTGCCGGCGATGGTGACCACCGCGGTCTCTTCTTCGGTCGCCTTGTTGGCGATCATGGCCTCGTAGCGTGAGTCGTAGAGCATCGGCCGCAGGTTGTCGCTCATGCCGCCGTCGACGGCCACGTAGGTGCGCACGCCGGGGATCTCCTTGACGGTGCCCACCGTGTAGGCCGTCACGCAGGCCTTGCCGGCGATGCTGCGACCCGGCTCGACGAACAGCTTCGGCATGTCGAGGCCGTGACGCGCGGCGCCGTCCTGCACGGCGCCGACGGCGATCTGCGCGAACTCCGTGATGGAGCTGGGCTGGTCGCTGGCCGTGTAGCGGATGCCCAGGCCGCCGCCGATGTTGAACACGCAGCACTCGAAGCCGAAGTCGCGGCGCCAGTCGTCGATGGCCACGAAGAGCACCTCGACCTCGCGCCGGTACGAGTCGAGCTCGAAGATCTGTGAGCCGATGTGGGCGTGCACGCCCACGAGCTCGAGGTGCGGCGCGTCGTGGAGGCGCCGCACGGCCTCGTGGGCGCGGCCGTCGGCCAGCCCGAAGCCGAACTTGCTGTCCTGCTGGCCGGTCTGGATGAAGTCGTGCGTGTTGGGGCGCACGCCCGGCGTGACGCGCACCAGCACCTGCTGCGTCATGCCGCGCGCGGCCGCGGCCGCCTCGAGCCGGTCGACCTCCTCGAACGAGTCCACGACGAAGTGGCCGATGCCCAGGTCCAGACCGAACTCGATCTCGGCCGGCGACTTGTTGTTGCCGTGGAAGTAGACCCTGTCGAGCGGGAAAGCGGCGGCGCGGGCCGCGGCCAGCTCGCCGCCGGTGGCGACGTCGAGCGAGAGGCCCTCCTGGTGCACGAGCTCGCACATCGCCCGGCAGCTGAACGCCTTGCTGGCGTACACGACCTCGTACAGGTCGGTCAGCGCGCCGAACGCCTTGTGGTAGGCGCGGCACTGGTCGCGCAGCGTCTGCTCGTCGTAGATGAACAGAGGCGTGCCGAACTCGCGCGCCAGGTCCACCACGTCGCAGCCGCCGATCTCCAGGTGACCGGCACCGTCGTGGGCGGTGGTGTGCGGATAGATGAGGGTGTGGGTCACGCCGCGACTCCTCGCAGTTTCTCGACTTCGGTCAGTCCGCCTCGCGCTGAGCCCTTTGCGGGCCGCGAGTCGCTCAATACCACTACGGTGACTGCGTCGCCTACGGGCATTAGTACTCGATGCCCGGACGCGCGTGCACGCCCGCGTCATAGTAGTGCTTCAGCGGCCGCATCTCGGTCACGAGGTCGGCCGCCGCGACCAGCGCCTCGGGCGCGCGGCGGCCGGTGATCACGAGCTCCACGGCCGGCGGCTTCGCCGCGACCAGGGCGAGCACGTCGTCGATGCCGACGAGCTCGAAGTAGAGCGCCGTGCACAGCTCGTCGAGCACCACCAGGTCGTAGTCGCCGCTCTCCACCAGCTCCCTGCCGCGGGCCAGCCCTGCGGCCGCCGCGGCCCTGTCCTCGTCGCTGACCTTGCCCGCGAGCACCCAGTGGTCGAGCCCGCACTGGACGACGGGGACCTCGAGCCGCCTCAGCGTCACGATCTCGCCCCAGGTGGGGTCGGCCTTCATGAACTGCAGCACCGCCGGCCGGAGCCCCTGGCCGAGGGCGCGCACGACGAGCCCCAGCGAGGCCGTCGTCTTGCCCTTGCCGTCCCCGGTGTAGACCTGGACGTAGCCCTTGCGCGCGCCGCTCATGTCACTTCGCGTAGTCGTAGAAACCGGCGCCGCTCTTGCGCCCCATCTTGCCCTGCTCCATGAGGTCGTACATGACCTTGGCGGGGTGGTACTTCGGGTCACCCAGCTCGCGCTCGAGCGTCTCGAGGATGGCACTCGTCGTGTCCATGCCGACCAGGTCGGCGAGGGCCAGCGGCCCCATGGGCCAGTTGGCGCCGAGCTTCATGCCGGTGTCGATGTCCTCGGCGCTGGCCACGCCCTCCTCGTAGGCGTGGGCGGCCTCGTTGATCATCGGGAAGAGGATGCGGTTCACGACGAAACCGGGGGAGTCGATGGTGGTGATCGGCGTCTTGCCCACGGCCTCGGCGAACGCGCGCGCGGCGGCCACCGTGTCGTCGCTCGTGAGCGCGCCCCTGACGACCTCTACCAGCGCCATCATCGGGACCGGGTTGAAGAAGTGGATGCCGACGAAGCGCTCC
>CAIXSE010000225.1 GCA_903921965.1 uncultured Thermoleophilia bacterium
AGCGCGCAGCTCAGCGGTCGCGCAGGAAGCTGGGGATGTCGAGGACGTCGTCGTCCACGTCGAACGACGGACGCTTGTCGGGGAAGAGCGGCGTGCCCTTCGGCCCCCTGTCCTCCGGCTCCGGCTCGGGCTGCCGCACCTCGGCGGGCCGGACCTCGCCGGCGGCGCGGTCGAACCCCGTGGCGATGACGGTGACCCTCACTTCGTCGCCGAGCGTGGGGTCGATGACGGCGCCGAAGATGATGTTGCAGTCGGTGTCGGCGGCGCCGGAGATGATCTCCGCCGCCTCGTTGATCTCGAAGAGACCGAGGTCGCCTCCGCCGGTGATGTTGAGCAGGATGCCGCGCGCGCCCTCGACGCTCGCCTCGAGCAGCGGCGAGCTGATGGCGGCGCGCGCCGCCTCCACCGCACGGTTCTCGCCGCTCGCCTCGCCGATGCCCATGAGCGCGGAGCCCGCGTCCTTCATGATGGTGCGCACATCGGCGAAGTCGAGGTTGATGAGTCCCGGCACGGTGATGAGGTCGGTGATGCCCTGCACGCCTTGGCGCAGCACGTCGTCGGCCATCTTGAACGCCTCGATGACCGAGGTGCGCCGCTCGACCACCTGCAGCAGCTTGTCGTTGGGGATGGTGATCAGCGTGTCGACCTTCTTGCGCAGCGACTGGATGCCCTCTTCGGCCTGGCGCGCGCGCCGCTTGCCCTCGAACGCGAACGGACGCGTGACCACGCCGACCGTGAGCGCCGAGAGCTCCTTGGCGAGCTCGGCGATGACCGGCGCCGCGCCGGTGCCGGTGCCGCCGCCCTTGCCCGCCGTGACGAACACCATGTCGGCGCCCTTGATGGCGTCGCGGAGCTCGTCCTTGCTCTCCATCGCGGCCTGGTAGCCGATCTCGGGGTTGGCGCCGGCTCCGAGCCCGCGGGTGATCTTGCTGCCGATGTGGATCTTGACGTCGGCATCGCACATCTGGAGCGCCTGGGCGTCGGTGTTCACGGCGATGAACTCGACGCCGCGGAGGCCGGCGTCGACCATGCGGTTGACGGCGTTCGTGCCGCCACCGCCCACGCCCACGACCTTGATGACGGCGAGGTAATTGGCTGAAGCGTCGATCATGATGCTGACCCTCCTGTGGCGGTCGAGGCTCGCCATCGCGGTCGCCGACAGACTCTCATGTACAGGTGGAGGGGCTCCGCAAGCCCCCGGTCCGGCTCCACAGAAAGCGCTTCTTTGCGGCGGAATCTCAATCCCGTCCGGGGCAGCTCGAGCTGCCGGACCGGCCGTGGACCTACACTACTTATGCCCCACTGAGGCGTCAACCGCCCACGACCCTCGACCTGCATCAGGCGCAGGTTGAGGAGGACGTTGAGAGACCGTCCCGCCGTCACTTGAGCACGGGGCGTGCGAGCACCCTGTCTGGGACGGACACGTCCAGGAACGTGCAGGTCTTGCCGGCCTGCCGGTACTCACCGAGGACGGCCTCGAGGGCGAGCGTCTTGGCGAGGGCACGCGACGAGTCGCCCCACACGACGAGCGGGCCGTCGGTGAAGCGCAGCGTGAGCTGCGGCCCGTCGGCGGCGGCGACGGCGACCTGCGACGGCATCGTCGCGGGCAGGCCGGCGAGCACGGAGAGGGCCGCGAGCACGCCTTCGTCCCGCGTCGTCTCGCCGGGCCGCAGGCCGGCGGGCACCGCCATACGCGGGAGCTTCAGGTCGGCGCCGGGCGGTCCCGCCACGAGGCGCGCGAGCTCGCGCGCCTGCTTGTCGCCCAGCGGGGCCGTACCGCCGGCGACGGCCGTCGTCTCCGTGGACGGCAAGACGGCCGTCCTGCTCGTCTCGAGGCTCGCGCCGCCTTCCTTCCGCTCATCCGTCGCCGCGGCCGGCTCGGCCTGCCCGCAGATCACGCGGCCGCTCGTTCCGACCACGTACCAGTTCCCGCCGGAGTAGGCGTAGAGCGCCGGCTCGTACTCGGTGACGCGCACGCGGAGCGTGTCCGGGAAGTCCCTGTCGACCGCCACGGAGGCCACATAGGGCTGCGACGACAGCGAACGCTGCACGTCTTCCGTGGTCACGGTGAAGAGGTTCCGGCCCAGGTAGTCGTGCCGCAGCAGACGGGTGACCCTGCGAGCCGGCACCACCTCGGACCCCGTGGCGGCGACGTGGCGGACGGCGAACGAGCTCGAGCTCCGGCCCCAGGCGTAGACGGCCGTAGGCAGGAGCAGGATCGCCGCCGTGAGCAGCACGACGGGGAGCAGTCGGAAACGCGGGCGGCTGGCTCCGCCTCCTTTGGCCATGCACCGCCTCTTCGCGGGAGTAGACGACGACAGCCGTCTATTCGCCGCGCGCGGCCTCTTCCCCTTGCTCGCCGAGCGTCGTGAGCAGCTGTTCGCCGGCGTGGAAGACGTCGCCGGCGCCGAGCGTGAGGACGAGGTCGCCGGGGCCGACGCGGCCGGCGAGGTACCGCACCACATCGCCGAGCCGCGGCAGGTACCGCACCGGTCCGCCGGGGCGCTCGGCGAGGTACGCGTCGACGATGAGCTTGCCGGTGACCCCCGGCTCGGGCTCCTCGCGTGACGGGAAGATGTCGGTGACGATCGCCTCGTCGGCCAGCGTGAGCGCCCGCCCGAACTCGCGCTGCAGGTAGCGGGTGCGGGAGAAGAGGTGCGGCTGGAAGATGGCGATCACGCGCCCGTGCCCGCCCTGTCGCGCCGCCGTGAGCGTGGCCTCGATCTCGGTGGGGTGGTGGGCGTAGTCGTCGACCACGAGCACCCCGTCGCGCCGTCCGAGCTCCTGGTAGCGGCGCGCGGCGCCGCTGAAGCTCGCGAGGTGCGGCGCGGCTTCGGCAGGCGAGACGCCGGCGCGGCGCAGCACGGCCAGCGCCGTGAGCGCGTTGAGCACGTTGTGCTCGCCCGGCACGCGCAGCGTCACCCGGGCGAGCTCGTCCCCGTCCTGGACGACGGCGAACTCGCTGCCGCGGTCGTCCACGCGGGCGACCTCGGCGCGCAGGTCGCCACCGGCGATGCCGACGCGCACGACCTCGGCCTGCGTGTGCTCGGCGAGGCCCTCCCCCCCGCTCTCCTCGACGAGCACGAGCAGGCCGTCGGGGGGCAGCAGCGCGACGAAGCGGCGGAAGACCTCGACGACGTCGTCCAGGCTCGCGTAGTTGGCGTGGTGGTCCAGCTCGACGTTGGCCACCACGGCGATCTCGGGGCGCAGGTAGAGCAGGCTGCCGTCGCTCTCGTCGGCCTCGGCCACGAGCCACTCGCCGGCGCCCACCGCCGCGTTGGAACCGATGTCGTTGAGCTCGCCGCCCACGAGGAACGTGGGATCCATGCCGCACTGACGCAGCACGTGCGAGATCATCGACGAGGTGGTCGTCTTGCCGTGCGTGCCTGCCACCGCGATACCGCGCCGCAGGCGCATGACACGCGCCAGCATCTCGGCACGCTTCAGCACCGGCAGACCGGCGGCCCGGGCGGCGTGCACCTCGGGGTTGGTCGCGGGGATCGCCGACGAGATGACTACCACGGCGGCGTCGCCGAGGTTGGCGGGGTCGTGCCCCACGGTGACCGGGACGCCGGCGGCGTCGAGCAGCCTCGTGTACCTCGACGCCTTGAGGTCGGAGCCGGTCACGCGCACACCGAGCGTGTGGAGCACCATGGCGATGCCGCTCATGCCCGCGCCGCCGACGCCCACGAAGTGGACGGGCTGCGGGAAGTCCTTCAAGGCGTCGTCG
>CAIXSE010000226.1 GCA_903921965.1 uncultured Thermoleophilia bacterium
CGACGTGCGCGGCCGGGGCAACAGCGACGGCGACTTCGTGCCCTTCCTGCGCGACGCGAGCGACGGCTACGACGCCGTCGAGTGGATCGCCGCGCAGGACTGGTGCGACGGCAAGGTGGCCCTGCACGGCGGGTCGTACACGGGTGTGAACCAGTACCTGATCCTGGCGGCGGCACCGCCGTCGCTGAGGGCCGTCACCCCCGACGCGGTCGCGGGAGAAGGCGTCGACCTGCCGCGCGGCGGCATCCCCTTCCTCTATGACTTCGGCTGGCGGCGCCTCGTCAGCAACCGCGGCACGCAGTTCGCCATCGGCGGCGACATGGCCAACTGGCACCGGCACCTCTACGACGCGGCCGCGGCCGGCACGTCCCTCGTGGAGGCCGCGGCCGCGGCCGGGGCACCGGTCGACGAGCACTCCCTGAGGTTCGTCGACCACCCCGAGCCCGGTCCGCACTGGGAGCAGTACTACGCCCAGACCGAGCAGTTCGCGCGCACCACGGTGCCCGTGCTCTCGATCACCGGCATGTACGACGACTGCAGCGGCGGCACGATCCGCAACTGGCGCCGCTTCGTCCGGCACGCCTCCCCCGAGGTCGTGGCCCGGAGCCACCTCGTGATCGGCCCCTGGGACCACATGGGCACGCACTTCGGCGAGGGCAGGGTGGGCGAGCTGGTCTTCGGGCCCGAAGCCACGGTGCCGCTCGCGGAGCTGCGCCGCGACTGGCTGCGGCACGTGCTGCACGGCGCCCCGCCACCGGAGTTCCTGCGCGACCGGGTGATGCTCTACCTCGCCGGCAGCGAACGCTGGGTCGCGGCGCCGTCGCTCGAGGCGGCGACGACGGGGAGCGTCACGCGGTACCTCCGTTCGACGGACGGCCCCATGGATGCGACCCACTCGGGCTTCGTCGAGGACGCACCTGCAGCGGGGCCCGACGCTGCCTTCACCTGCGACCCCTTCGACCTGCGCACGCACGACGTGGAGCTGCAGCCGCGCCCGGCCGGGAGCGGGCCCGAGTCGCCGTTCCACGGCCAGCCGATGAACAGCTTCGTGCACGTCATCGGCGGCGACGACCCGACCAACCCGCGCTTCGTGCTCGACCTCGACGGCCAGGGCCTGGTCTACACCTCGCGGCCGCTCACCGACGACCTCACCATCGTCGGCGAACCCGAGTTGTACGTGCGCCTCGTCTGCGACCAGCCCGACGCCGACCTCGCGGTGCTCCTGCACGAGGTCACGCCCCTCGGCGACTCGATCTTCCTCAGCAGCGACCTGCTGCGCCTCAGCTGCCGCCGGCTCGACGGCTCTCACGAGTACCTCGTCCCGGGAGAGCCGACCGACGTCGTGTTCGGCGCGTTCAAGTGGTGCACGCGCACGGTGCACGCCGGGAGCCGTCTGAGGCTGGCGGTCCGCCACGCCTACGCGATCCAGCTGACACCGTATCCCCACGGCCGTCCGGCCGACGCCAAGGCGGCACACGTGCGCGTTCTCCACGACGCGGCGGCACCACCCCGTCTCGTCCTTCCGACGGGGGCGCCATGAACGGCGTGGAGGGCTTCACGGCGCCGGAGGCCGAGGCCCGGCCGGTGCAGGTCGACGCTTGCGGCGTCGTGTACGAGGACCCGTTCACCTGGCTGGAGGAGGACACGCCGGAGACGCTCGCCTGGCAGGCGGCGCAGAACGCCGTCGCCGAGCACGTGCTGAGGGACGTCGAGGGCTTCGCCGAGCTGAAGGGCGCGCTGGAGGCGCACGTCGGCGCGACCTTCGTGAGCGCGTCGCAGGGGTGCGGCGACCGCTGGATCCGGCTCGCCCACGGTGAGGGAGGCGAGCGCCTCGAGCGCGCCGAGGCCCCGGCGGGGCCCTGGCGCGCGCTCCTCTGTGCGGACGACCTCTCCGAGCCGGGCCGGCCGGCCTCGCTCGACTGGTTCTTCCCGTCGCCGGACGGCCGCTACGTCGCCTTCGGCGTCTCCTGGGGTGGCGACGAGCAGTCCGTCCTGCGCCTGCTCGACGTCGAGCGCGAGGAGGTGCTGCCGGTCGCGGTGCCCGAGACGTGGTTCTCGCGCCCGGCGTGGCTGCCGGACTCGAGCGGCTTCTTCTTCCCGGCCGGGGAGTACACGGTCGACGAACCGCGCGACATCCTCTACCTCGGTGTGCGCGACGGGGAGCCTTCGCGCGAGTCGATCGGCGATCTGGGCTTCGCCTGTGCAGCGTTCCTGGAACAGGGCAACTACCCGCAGGTCTCCGCCGACGGCCGCTGGCTCACGCTCGCCAGCGAGTGCTCCGGCGGCCGCATCTGGCTGGCGCGGCGCCTGCCGGGGGGCGAGTGGTTCGTGGTGCTCGAAGGGGCGCCGAGCACCCGCGCCTACGGCTTCGTGCACGATGACTGCTACGTGGCCGTGACCACCGAGGACGCGCCGCGAGGCCGCCTCGTGCGCATCCCGCTGCTCTCCGGCCACGACCGGGCGACGTGGACCGAGCTGCTGCCGGAGTCAGACGAGGTCCTGGTCAGCGCCGACCTCGTCGCCGGCCACTTCGTCGTGTGCAGCCTCCGCGACGCGGCCGCGCGCGTGCGGCTGTTCGACGAGCGCATGTCGCTCGTCGACGACCTCGCCCTGCCGGGCCGCGGCGTCGTCGCGGAGCACGCCATGAGCGCCCACTACAAGGTCATGCCGCCGATGGAGGGCGGCAGCATCGTCCCCTGCGGGGACGGCTTCACCTTCACGTTCGCGTCGCCGGCCGCGTCGCCGGCCACGTACCACTACGACGTGCCGGCCCGCCGGCTCACGCTCCTGCAGCCTCCGGAGGTGGTGCTCGACGACGTGACCGACGAGCTGCGCACGACGCGGGCGCCGGACGGCTGGGAGGTCCCCTTCACGGTGGTGCGTCGCCGCGACGTGGACGCGAGCCGCCCAGGGCCGACGCTGCTCTACGGCTACGGCGGGTTCGGCCTCGCCTTCGTCCCCAGCTGGCTGGGCAAGCTCGCGCCGTTCGTCGAGGCGGGCGGCACCGTCGTCATCCTCCACCTGAGGGGCGGCGGGGAGCTCGGCGAACGTCAGTGGCAGGGCGGCCGGCTGGAGCAGAAGCAGCACACCTTCGACGACCTCTTCGCCGTGGCCGAGGCCCTCGTGCGCGACGGTGTCACGACCCGCGAGCAGCTGGGCGTGGTCGGCGAGTCCAACGGGGGGGTGCTGACGGCAGCCGCCCTCGCCCAGCGCCCCGACCTGTGGGGCGCGGTCTGCGTGCAGGTGCCGCTCAGCGACGTCCTCAGCCCCTCGCTCGACCCGTTCGGGTACGGAGCCACGAAGGTCGAGTACGGCGACCCGAGGACGCCGGAGGGCGCCCGCTCGCTCGCCGCGTGGTCCCCGTACCAGCACGTCGAGCCGGCGGCGTACCCGCCCGTGCTGGTGTGGACCGGCGAGAACGACTCGCGCTGCCAGCCCTGGCACGCGCGCAAGCTCACGGCCCGGCTGCAGCAGGTGAGCACGTCCGGCCGCGAGGTCCTGCTGCGCGCGCGGCCGGACGGCGGCCACCTGAGCGTCGGCACCGACCCGGACCAGATCGCCGAGTGGCTGGGCTTCCTGATGCGCAAGCTCGGGCTCGCCATGCCGGGCGGCCACCACGACTGAGCACAAGGAGAAACGATGTCAAGCGACGGCCCGACCTTCACCCTCCATCACGTGCGCGTGCTCGAACAGGACGGCGGATTCTCCGGCGAGACCGACGTGCTGGTCGAAGGCGGCGTCGTCCGCGCCGTCGGGAGCGGCTTCGTGGCGCCGCCCGGCGCCCCGTCCTACGACCTGAGCGGCCTCTGGCTCATGCCGGGCGTCTTCGACTGCCACGACCACGTGGCGACGTCCACGACGAGCGAGTCGGAGCTGCTGCGGGCGCCGCTCAGCTACGGCCACTTCGAGACCGTGCGGAACCTGCGCAACACGCTCGACGCCGGCGTGACCCACGTGCGCGACGCCGGCGGCACCGACGCCGGCGTCCGGCGTGCCGTGGAGGAGGGCATCGTGCCCGGCCCGCGGCTGCAGATCGCCGTGATGCTCCTCAGCCAGACCGGCGGCCACGGGGACATGTACTCGGAGCGGCTCGGCGTGGAGCCCGACCCCGTCTTCCGCGAGCTGCTGATGGCCGTGGACGGAGTGGAGGACGTGCGCCTGGCCGTGCGCCGCATGCTCCGCGCCGGCGCCGACTGGATCAAGCTGGCCACCACCGGCGGCGTGGTGACGCCGCACGACACGCCCTACGACCTGGGGTTCACGCGCGAGGAGATCGAGGTCGCCGTCGCCGAAGCTTCACGGCGCAGCAAGCCCGTGATGACGCACGCCATCGCCGGCGAGGGCATCGACCTCGCCGTCGCCGCCGGCGTGCGCTCCGTGGAGCACGGCACGCTGCTCACCGAGCGCCAGGCGGCGGCCATGGCGAAGGCCGGCTGCTGGCTGGTGCCGACGCTCAGCGTCATCAGGGACCTGATCGACTCCACGCTGCCGGCGGAGGGCGAGAAGCCGCTGGCACCGCCCTACGCGCTGCAGAAGGTGCTCGAGCTGCAGGACCGCTACGGCGAGTGCGTGCGGGTCGCGCGCGACGCCGGCGTGCGCATCGCGCTCGGGACGGACTGCATCGACCGGCGGCAGCACGGCCACAACCTCAGGGAGATCGCCCTGCTGCACGAGGCCGGCATGCCGCTCGAGGAGGCGCTGCTGGCGGCGACGGCCGGCGGCGCCGAGCTGTGCGGCGTCGACCACCTGTACGGGCGACTCGCGCCCGGCTACGTCTTCGACGCCGTGGTCCTCGGTGAGGACCCGTCCGACGCCTCCGTCTTCCGCCGGCGGGAGACGGTGCGCGAGGTGTTCAAGGGCGGGCACGCCTGCAGGACGGGCGGCGAGCTGCTGGCCGAGCGCGGGCAGGGCAGTCAGGGCGGGACGGCTTCGTGAGCGTTCGCTCCGCCGCGGGCCCCGGGCGGGGCTCGCCGGCTCCGGGGCCGCTCCCGACGCAGGGACCCAAGGCGGTAGTACGCGGCAAGCGGGCGGTGGCGAGCAGCCAGAGTCCCATCGTCACCGGCGTGATGCTGGACGTCCTCCGGTCCGGCGGCAACGCGGTGGACGCTGTGGTCGCGGGCTGCATCGCCGAGGGCACCGTCCAGATCGACATGACCAACCACACCGGCACCGTCTGCGGCCTCGTGTACGAGGCCGCGAGCGGCACGCTGACCTACCTGAACAGCATGGGCACGCTGCACCCCACGCTGCCCCCGTTCCGCACGTACCCGCCGGGTGTCGGCGGGCTCGCCGGCGGTCTCGGCGTCCCGGAGCCGGTGGCCTGCATCCCCGGGTTCATGCCGGGCGTGGGGGCGCTGCACGAGCGCTTCGGGTCGCTGCCGTGGGGCGCGCTCGTCGAGCCCTCGATCCCGTGGGCCGAGGACGGCTTCCCGGTGGACGAGTTCACCCGCGCCATGCTCGAGTGGGAGCTGGAGGGGAACACCTACTTCCCGGAGATGCGCGCGCTGTACGCGCCGGACGGGTTCACGCCGTCCGTGGGACAGAAGCTTCGGAACCCGGCGCTGGCGCAGACCCTCCGCCGCCTGGCCGATGAAGGCCCCGGGTACTTCACGACAGGGGACTGGGCGCAGCACTTCGTGGCCCGGGCGAACGAGCTGGGCTGGCAGATCGAGCTCGGTGACCTCTCCGCGACCCCGCCGCGGTGGTGCGAGCCCCTCCGGTACACGCACCGCGGCCGGGAGGTCGTCCAGCCGCCGCCGCCCGAGCGTCAGGGCGTGTTCTGCGCCCTGGTCCTCGGCATCCTCGAACACCTCGAGGTGGACGCCCTCGGCCACTACAGCGAGTCGGCCGAGAGCCTCTACTACGTCGCGCTGGCGCTGCGCCGAGCGCACCAGGAGCTGGCCCAGCTGCACGACCCGGAGTTCTTCGAGGTGCCGCTCGACGTGTGGATGTCCCCCGAGTACCACGCCTCCCTGGCGGCCGTCCTGAAGCACTCGCGGCCTCGTCCCGGCGTCGACCTCACGACCCACGTCGAGCTCACCAGTGCCGCCCGCCAGCTCAGCGCGTTCGGCTGGGACCAGGCGGGCGCGGGTCAGGCCAAGGTGCAGCCTTCCGGCAGCTGCGAGCTGGTGTGCGTCGACGAGCGCGGCAACTGGGTGCAGCTGATGACCACGCTGCAGTCGGGCGGCATCCCCGGCATGGTCGTCGACGGCGTGCCCATGGTGGGCAGCCACGTCGGCTTCGGCATGGACTGGTTCATCGCCGGCTGGCTCGGCCTGCCCGGCAGCCGCATGCGCTCCGTCATCAGTAGCACGATGGTGCTCCACGACGGGCGCCCGGGCCTGTCGCTCGGGTCGCCCGGCAACATCCACTGCACCGTGCCGCAGGTGCTGTCGAGCCTGCTCGACTTCGGCAGGGACCCCTACGACGCCGCCGTCCTGCCGCGGCTGCTGCCGATGCGCGACGACTACACGGTGGACATCGAGGCGCGCGTGCCGGAGGCGCTCGCGCGCGACCTGGCGAAGCTCGGCGCCCGGCTGGCGCCGCGTCCGCCGTTCGACTTCCACATGGGGTGCTTCCAGCAAGCCTGGCGCGACCCGGGGACCGGCCTGCTGGGCGCCGGCACCGACCCGCGCCGCGCCGGCGAGGCCGGAGGCCTGGAGTGACGCCCGCCGGCGCCGTGTCGCGCGACGGCCGTCTCGCGCACCACTCCGTCGGCGCGGCGGAGACCCTGTTCCCGGTGGAGTCCGACCGGGAGGGGTTCGATACGCCCGCCCTGGAGCGCTACGCTGTCGACACGGGGTCGGCGCAGTGGGCGCAGGACCCGAAGGCGCACCAGCGCAGCTCAGGCAGACGATGGAGGCGGGCCATGACTGACGACGCCGTGCCGGGACGGGGAAGGGTGGCGGCGTGAACCCGCCGCCGGCGGTCGCGAGCACGGCGCCCGTTCGGGACGGCGCGGCGGCGTCCGCCATCCTCGGCATCACGCGCCTCCGCGTGAACGGCCGCGACCACGAGTTCGTCGCCGGCCGGGACTACGCCCCCGGCGACTCCCTCGCCACGCTGCTGCGCGAGCGCCTCGGCCTCACCGGCGTCAAGGTCGCCTGCGACCAGGGCGCCTGCG
>CAIXSE010000227.1 GCA_903921965.1 uncultured Thermoleophilia bacterium
CGGATCTCGGCGGCGATGAGGTCGGTGGCCTCGTCCCAGCTGATGCGCACGTACTTGCTCACGCCGCGGTTCTGCGTGTTGCGCTCGCCGTTCGGGTCCCAGTCCACGCGCTTGAGCGGGTACTTCACGCGGTTCGGCGAGTAGGTGCGCTTCTTGTAGGCGAGGCTCCAGGGAGCCGGGACCGACTTGTAGAGCGGCTCCAGCGTGTGGCCGTTCTTCTCGATCTTCCAGGCGTTGAAGGTCTCGCGGTCGTACTTGTCGTCCCAGTGCAGCGGACGGATGCGGACCACGCGCCCGTCCTTCACGTCCACGTTGGACGGGCAGGCGCCGAAGATGCCGCCGCTCAACCCGAGCGCCTTGAGGACGCTCTTGTCTCCGCGCGTGTCGAGGGGGGCGCCGGCCGGGCCGGCGGAGGAGCCGGGGCCGGGGGCCGCAGTCGCTCCGGCCTTACCTTCGTCGTTCGTCATGCCGTTCACACCGCTCCTTCCTTGAGCGTGCCGAGCACGATGTCGCCGAGATTGATGGATCGTGAGGTCGTCACCTCGCAGGTTGACGAGGCGTAGCCCGGCGCTGCGGCCGTGAGGGTGTACGTCGTATCCTTCGCCAGGCCGTCGAAGGCGAAGTCGCCGAAGCTGTCGGCGGTCGTCGTGCGCGCCACGCCGTCGTCACCCATCAGGGTGACGACGGCACCCGTGCCGCACGCGTCGGTGTCGCCGAACACGACGCAGCCGGCGACGAACTCCGCCGGCAGGCCGATGAAGCGCACCTTGTCGGCGAGGCCGAACTCCGGGCGCAGCTCGTCGGCCGCGGCGAACGCCTTCGCGACCGGGCTCGCCGGGTCGTCGAGGTCGCCGAAGAGCAGCGCCCCGGTGGGACACGCTTCGACGCACCGGGGCTCCTTGTAGCCTTCGTCCAGCAGGTGCGCGCACAGGGTGCACTTCTGCGCCACCTGCGCCGCGTCGTTCCAGAAGATCAGGCGGTGCGGGCAGCTCTGCACGATGTCCGTCTGCCCCGCCGCCTTCTCCGGGTCGATCAGCACGACGCCGTCGTCGCGCCGGTACACGGCGCCGTCCGCCGCGGCCGCCACGCAGGCGGCGTCGTCGCAGTGCAGGCACGGCACCGCGGTGTAGTCCACCTTCACCCTGGGGAACTGCCCGCGCTCGTGCTCCGTCACGCGGATCCACGACTGGCCGGTCATCGGCTGCGCCGCGGCGTAGCCCGCACGGGCCTGCCCGCAGTGCTCGTCCTTGCAGGCCAGGAAGCAGTTGTAGCACCCGTTGCAGCGGGTGACGTCCATGACCATCCCGTAGCGCGTCACCTCAGCCCTCCCACTTCCGCAGCTCGACGAGGCACGAGTTGGGCGCCATGCCGGGCACGTTCTTCGACAGCATCCGCGACGGCGTGAGCAGGTTCACGCAGCCGCCGCGGTCGGTGCTGCCGGGCTTGCCCGGTTCGAGCGGGTCGTACTTCGACGAGCCCTCGTACGAGTGCACGACGCCCGGCCGCACGCGCTCGGTGAGCTGCGCGACGAGGAGCACCGAGGCGCGGTCGTTGAACAGCTCCACGACGTCGCCGTCGCGGATGCCGCGCTCCGCCGCGTCCTGCGGGTGCAC
>CAIXSE010000228.1 GCA_903921965.1 uncultured Thermoleophilia bacterium
ACCTCAGGGTGCTGCTGCAGGCCCAGGCCGGCCCCGCGCCGGGCGACCCCGGGTCCCTGCCGACGCAGCTGGTGCGGCGGGTGCTGTGGGCGGGCGGCGAGCCGCAGCCGTCCGTCGTGCTGGCGGCCCCGCGCTTCACCGACTGGGGGCCGCTCCCGAACGCGGTAGCCGACCTGTTCGACGCCGCCCTCACCAGCCTGGAGAAGGACCTCGGCCTCGTCGTGGAGCCGCTGGCGCCGGCGCAGATCTTCGGCGGCCTGAACGTGGACGACGACTGGCTGCTGACGGCCGCCTGCGAGCAGGCGGGCGCCTTCGGCGCCGAGGCCGTCGAGCGGGAGGCCGCGCGCCTGCACCCCGCCTTCCTCGCGGCCATGCGGTACGGCCTCGGCGTCTCGCTCGACGACTACCTGGCGGCGCGCCGTCGCCGCTTCGCGTACGTGCGCGCGCTCGACGAGCTGCTCGGCGCCGACCGCGTCTTGGTCACGCCGACCATGCCGGTGACGGGGTTCACCGCCGACGGTCGCGAGGCCGGCGCCACCGGCGCCGGCACGAAGTCGTCGTCGTACAACACCCAGGCGCAGAACGTGACGGGCCACCCGGCGCTCACCGTCCCGGCCGGCCTCGCCCCGAACGGCGTCCCCTTCGGGTTGCAGATCACCGGTCCGCGGTACGGCGACGCGCTGGTCCTCGCGCTCGGCGAGGCCTGGGAGGCCGTGCACCCGTCGCCGCCGGTGGCGCTGGGCCACGAGGCGTTCCCCGGCGTCTGATCCGTCCCCGGCGCCGGCGCCGCCACCCGTCGGCGCCCGTCCTCACGGGATCGGCCGGCACAGGCTCCGCCCGAGGAGGCCGGGCCCGGCCGGGCCGTGTTCACTTGTCGCGCTCCTGCACAATCTTCCGCAATCGCGACGCAACACAGACTTCACATTCGGCCCCGAGAATGGCATCAAGCCATACGACGGCATCGACGGCTGCCCCCCCGGCCGTCGGGACGCGACGAAGTACGGTGCGCCCCCACCGTGTCGCTCCCAAACCTGCCCGGGCGGACTACCTCCTGCGCCCGGGAGCCGCTGGCCCCATATGGGCCGCGACGACTGCCCCCCAGTCGTCGCGGCCCATCCCCTTTCTGGAGCACGAACGCGCCCTGCTGAGCCTGCCGGGACAGACCGCTTCTCGCGATACCATGCCGCTGTGACCGCAGTGCACGACACCTGGTTCGCCGACGCCCTCGTCGTGGGCAGCCTGCTGGCGCCCGAGGGCGCGGCGGCCTACGACACCGCGATGCGCTGGTGGGGGTGGCGGGGTGCCTGCGCGCCCGGTGGGCGCGGGACGCGGGCGGAAGAGGAGCGCGCCGTGCGCTTCGTCACCCCGAAGCGCAAGCAGGCGATGCACCCCGTTGTGCTGGGCGTGCGCTTCGAGCTCGTGTTCATCAAGCCCGAGCGCATGTTCGGGGCGGAGCTGCTCGGCGAGCCCGGGCTCCGCCTGCGCGTGACCGACCGTGAGCGCACGGTCGTCGACATGCTCGACCGCAGCGACCTGTGCGGCGGCGTCCCGCTCGTCGCGAGTGCGCTGCTCGGGGCCTGGGGCGAGCTCGACCTCGAGCGCCTGACGAGCCACCAGGAGCTCTTCGGCGGCGGCACCGTGCCGCGGCGGCTCGGCTACCTCGCGGAGCGGCTCGGCCTGCTGTCGCCCGGCGACCCGCTGCTGGAGCGCTGGCGCGGCCTCATCGGCGCGGGGTACTCGCTCCTCGAGCGCGGCGGCGCCGCGAGCGGCCCGTTCGTGCGCCGCTGGGGCCTCCGCGACAACGTGCCGGAGCTGGAGCGGCTCGCCGCGGGCTGACCGCCGCCGGCCGCCTCGCACCGCCGCTCAGACCCGCCGCCGGCCGCCTCAGCCGGCGCCTCACCCGGTCGCCTCAGCCGTCCCCGCGGCTTCACCGTCCCCAGCAGCTGCTCCCGGCCGGCCCGCCGCCGTGGTAGCGTTCCCGTGACGATGAGCGGCGACCCCGCCACGGGGCGCCGCGCGGGAAGGGAGCATCGATGGGCTGTTGTCTGATCGTGGGTGTGCTGGCCGCCTCGCCGCGCCTCATCCTCCTCGGCATGTGGATCTTCACGGACTACCTGACGACGGCAGGCATCGCGTTCGTCTGGGGTCTGATCGGCTGGATCTTCCTCCCGTGCACCACCATCGCGTACTCGATCGCGGCGAACTCGTTCGGCGGCCTGCACGGCTGGGGGACGGTCATCTTCGCGGCC
>CAIXSE010000229.1 GCA_903921965.1 uncultured Thermoleophilia bacterium
CCTACGCTCTTGACACGGGCTGTTCCATATCAGCAGGCCTCAGCCGCCGGCGGCGCCCACCGCACCCGGGGCCCCGCACCCCAACGTCCACCGGCCCGCGGGCATGTCACCCTTCCTCGTCGCTGTCGTTTCGCTGCAGAATGCATCCAACGCACAGCGAGGCGAAGACCTCACAGAGGGTGCGGTCGTGAGCTCGTGACCGCCCCCCGGGCGTTCATCCACCGTCGACCCACGGCGGCGGCACTCGGCCCGAGTCGGTCAGCGACAGCGGGCCGGCACCTGCCCGCCGGGAGGAGTGAACGCCGCGGAAGACACCTCGCAAGCCGCCGCCGCCGGCGGCGCGCTCACGAGCCGGAGGGCACGGCGAGCCGCGTCACGCGCCGGGTGACCGCGCCCGGCGCGTGCGGGCAGCGGCCGGCGAGCCGCGTCACCGTCGTGCAGCACGTCGAAGGCACAGCCCTCGGCTTCGAGGCCCTTCTTCAGCCCGGCCGGGCGCTCGACGGCGTCTTCGACCACGAGCACGCGCGCAGGCCCTGCCCTGGTCGGCCGCCGGGAGCGGACACGCCGGAGCCGGGCGCGCTCACGCGCCCAGCGGCCGGCGCGCAGCCCCGCCGGCCTCGCGGACCTCGCCGGCGACCGGCGGCAGCGCCGCCTCCGGCTCGACCTCCGCGCGCAGCAACAGGGTCGACGCGGTGAACGTCTCGAGCAGATCCCGCAGGCGGCCGAGCCTCTCCTGGAAGCCGAGCAGCGAGCGCCACGAAGCGACCGCCTCTCGGCTCTCCCACGGCCCGACGCTGATGAAGCGCCCGGGGTGGTCGACGTCCTGCAGCAGCCTCGCCGTCCCCGCGCCGGGGACGTTGGCCGCCGTCCACTGAGCGAGGTCGCGCCAGCGGGTCACGAACTCTTCTTCCTGCCCGGTCCTCACCACCCAGACGCCGTGCGTGTACAGATCGACCATGAACCTCTCGCTTTCGGGGGCCCGCACCTGTCGTGAGGGAGTGTTCCCGCGGAGGCCCCTGTCTATCGGCGTCGCGTCCGGCGGTCGGGATCCGCGGGAGACGCGCGGGGCAGTCGCAGGCAGCCACCCCGCGCGTCAGGCCAGCTCGACGCGGTCGCGGCCGCGCTCCTTGGCTGCGTAGAGCGCGGCGTCGGCGCGGGCGATCAGCGCGTCGAGAGACTCCGGCCCGTAGAGGGCACCACCGAGGCTCGCCGTCACGGTGAAGCTGCTCCCGTCCACCCACACCGGCTCCGCGGCGACGGCGCGCCGCACGTCGTCCAGCGCGCCCGCCAGCTGCGGCTCCCAGGCGCCCGGCACGACGATCAGGAACTCCTCCCCGCCGAAGCGCCCGAACACGTCGCCCGGGCGCAGCGCCGCCAGCGACCTGCGCACGACCTCGCGAAGCACCTCGTCGCCGGCCGCGTGGCCGTAGGTGTCGTTCACGCGCTTGAAGTGGTCGATGTCGAGCAGGCCCACGCCCAGCCCGTGCCCTCTGTCCACGGCGGCGCGGCAGAGCGCCTCCAGCTCGGCCATGACCGCGCCGCGGTTGAGCACGCCGGTGAGCGGGTCGGTCCGGGCCTGGACGCGGAGCGACTCCTGGGCTTCGAGCAGGTCGTCGGTGAGGCCGACCAGGCGCAGGCCGACCTCGAGCCGGGCGCGCAGCTCCTCGGCGTCGTAGGGCTTGCACAGGTAGTCGTCGGCCCCGGCCCGCAGCCCCTCGACCACCGCCTCCTTGCCGCTGCGGGCGGTGAGCAGCAGGAGGTACGGCGGCCGGGTGGTCGGCAGCGCCCGCACCCGGCGGCAGAGCTTGGCGCCGTCCATCTCGGGCATCGACCAGTCGAGGATGGAGAGCCGCGGGGCGGCGGCCGAGCGGAGCACCTGCCAGGCCTCGGCCGTGTCCTTGGTGACGACCACCTCGTGCCCCCACTCCTGCAGCATCCGCGAGAGGGCGAGGCGGGCGGTCGCGTTGTACTCCGCGACGAGGAGCCTCACGTCTCGTCGCGGTCGAGCACCACGGCGTCGCGGCCGCCCTCCTTCGCACGGTACAGCGCCGCGTCGGCGCACGCGATGAGCTCGTCGCCGCCCTCACCGACCCAGAGCGCTCCGCCGATGCTGACGGTCAGGAGGAACTCGTGACCGTCGTACACGACCGGGCGGGCGCCGACCGTCCGGCGCACGCGCTCGAGCACCTCCCTGAGCCCCGGTTCGTCGACGCCCGGCGCGATGAGCACGAACTCCTCGCCGCCGATCCTCCCCAGGGTGTCGTAGGGCCGCATGACGCTGCGGATGCGGTCGACGATCTCGCGCAGCACCGCGTCGCCGGCGGCGTGACCCCAGCTGTCGTTGACGCGCTTGAAGTGGTCGATGTCGAGCATGCCGACGCCGAGCGGCAGGCGCTCGCGCACGGCCCGCGCGATCTCTTCCTCGAGGGCGTCGTACAGCGCACCGCGGTTGAGGATCCCCGTGAGCGCGTCGGTGCGCGACCGCTCGTCGGCCACGCGCTCGGCCTCGAGCAGGCGGTCGTTGAGGTCGATGATGCGCTGGCCGACCTCGAGCCGGGCGCGCAGCTCCGCCGGGTCGTACGGCTTGCTGAGGTAGTCGTCGGCGCCGAGGTCCAGCGCCGTCACGAGGCTCTGCTTGTCGTCCAGCGCCGTGAGCATGAGCAGGTACGGCGGCTGCATGCTCTGCTGCGCCTTGACCCGTGCGCAGATCTCGACCCCGTCGGTGCCCGGCATCAGCCAGTCGAGGATCCCGAGCCGCGGAGCGTCGTCGCCCTGCAGCACCTCCCACGCGGCCGTGCCGTCGGCGACGGCGACCACCTCGTAGCCCCACGACGTGAGCACCCGCTGCAGGAGCAGGCGGGAGACGGAGTCGTCTTCGGCGATCAGGATCTTCACGGCATGTACCCTTCGGCGCGAGCGGCCTGCAGCGCCCGCTCCAACTCGCCGTCGATCCCGGCGACGAGGAGCTCGCCGTCGCCGAGGTCGCCCGCGGCGGCCGCCTGCTCCAGCCCCAGCGCCGCCTCACGAAGCGCCTCGGCACCGACGTTCGCCGAAGCGCCCTTGAGCGTGTGCGCCTGCCGCCGGACCAGCTCGGCGTCGCCGGCGGCGAGCGCCTCCCGGAGCTCCGTGAGCCGCCGGGGGGCGTCGGCGGCGTACTCGGCCACGATCTCCGCGACCGCCTCGCGGTCGCCGCCGAGCAACCCGAGGAGCACCGCCGGGTCGAACGCCGGCGGGGCGCCGGCGGCCTCGGCGGCGCGGGAGGCGACGGGTCTGCCGAGAGCCGCCTCGTCCGCCTCGTCGGGCCGCGTCCAGCGGCTCAGCACGGAGGCCAGCTCGTCCGGCCGGATCGGCTTCGAGAGGTAGTCGTCCATGCCGGCCTCGAGGCACTGCTCGCGGTCCTCGGCCCGGGCGTGGGCGGTGAGCGCCACCACGGGCACGGCGTGATCGAGCACGGGTGACGCCGGGTCACGCACCGTCCGCGTGGCCTCGAGCCCGTCGACCTCCGGCATCTGTACGTCCATGAGGACCACATCGTACCGCCGCGCCGCCAGCGCCTCCACAGCCTCGGCGCCGTTGTCCACGGCGTCCGCGCGGTACCCCAGCTTCTCCAGCGTCCTGAGGACGACGCGCCGGTTCACCGCGTTGTCCTCGGCCACCAGCACGCGGACCGCGCGGCGGCGCCGGTCGGCGAGGGCGTGACGCGTGACGATGCGCGGCGCCGGTACCGGCTCCGCGAACTCGTGGCGGTGCAGCACCACCATCAGGCAGTCGAAGAGCTGCGACTGCTTGACCGGCTTGGTGAGGTACGCGGCGAAGCCGAGCGCCTCCAGGCGCCCCGCGTCGCCGCGCGCGCCCATGGACGTCATCATGACGAGGTCGGCGGCGCGCAGCTCCGGATCGCGCTTGATCAGCGTGCCGAGCTCCTCGCCGTCCATGTCCGGCATCATCATGTCGAGGATGACGACGCGGAACGGGTCGCCGTCGGCACAGGCCGCGTGCATCGCCTCCAGCGCGGCCTGCGCCCCGCCCACCTCGACGTGCCGGCAGCGCCAGGCGTCCAGCATGCCCGCCACCACGCGGCGGTTCGTCGGGTTGTCGTCGACGGCCAGCACGCGCACGCCGGCCACCTCAACCGGCCGCGCCGCCTCGGCGGCCTCGAGCAGCGCCGGGTCCTGCCGCTCGAAGCGGGCGGTGAACCAGAAGGTGGAGCCCTCGCCCGGCACGCTCTCGACGCCGAGCTCCCCGCCCATCAGGGCCACGAGGCTGCGCGAGATGGTCAGGCCGAGCCCGGTCCCGCCGTACCTGCGCGTGGTCGAGACGTCGGCCTGGGTGAACGCCTCGAACAGCGCCTCCTGCTTCTCGGGCGCGATGCCGATGCCGGTGTCGCGCACGGCGAACCGCAGACAGACGTCTTCCTCGGTCTCCGTGACGAGGGCGACCGTGAGCTCGACCTCCCCCCGCTCGGTGAACTTGATCCCGTTGCCCAGGAGGTTGGTCAGCACCTGCCGCAGCCTCCCCGGGTCGCCGCGCAGCGCCGACGGCACGTCGGCCTCCACGAGGGCGGTCAGCTCGAGTCCTTTGGCCGCGGCGTGCATGGCCGGCAGGTCGCAGGTGTCCTCGACCGTAGCCCTCAGGTTGAAGTCGAGGGTCTCGATGTCCAGCTTGCCGGCCTCGATCTTGGAGAAGTCGAGGATGTCGTTGATGACGGTGAGGAGCGCCTCGGCGCTGTTCTGCACCGTCGTCGCGTAGTCGCGCTGCTCCTCGTCCAGC